>JBOFLR010000047.1:0-9444 GCA_051657965.1 Dermatophilaceae bacterium | reverse complement strand
TCGCCGACGAGGCGAAGACCGCCCAGACCGAGGTCGCGGCGTCGGTCAAGCGCACCCGCTCGGCCGTCAAGCGCACCAGCACGACCACGACGAAGGCCGCCAAGAAGACCGGTACGTCGGCCAAGGCCGTGCGCACCAGTGCCGCGAAGACCGCCAAGGTTGCCCCGAAGGCCGCCGAGAAGGCCGCGGTCAAGGTCGGCGACTGACGCTACGCACCGATCCCGCGGCATCCGCCATGACCGGTGCTGCGGCGGCTCACCGCACCGCGGCCGTCGCGACCGGCACCACCGTCGGCCTGCCGATGACCCCCGACGACCCGGGGCCGGTTCCCACCGGCCCCGGGTCGTGTGCGTGGTGAGTGGCGGCATCCGGTCCCCCGTGCGCACTAGGGTCGGATGCCGTGCCCGTCACCCCCCGTACGCTCGCCGCCGCGCCGGTACCCGAGCCCGCACCGACCACGCCCGCGGCACTCGACGAGGCGCCGGTCGTCGCCCACGTCGTCCGCAGCGGTCTCATCGAGTCGGTGCACCGGGCGAGCATCGCCGTCACCGGGGCCGGCGGAGCACTGGTCGAGTGGTGGGGGGAGGTCGCCGACCCGGTGCTCCCGCGCTCGTCGAACAAGCCGCTCCAGGCGGTGGCGATGGTCCGGGCCGGGCTGTCCCTGCCACCGCGTCACCTCGCGCTCGCGTGCGCCAGCCACAGCGGGGAGCCCTTCCACCTCGACGGCGTGCGCGAGATGCTCGCCGCTGCCGGACTCGACGAGGCGGACCTCCAGAACACCCCCGACCTGCCCTATGACGAGCGCGAGCGCGAGGCCTGGCTCGCCGCCGGCCACGTGGCCCGACCCCTCGCGCAGAACTGCTCGGGCAAGCACGCGGCCATGCTCGCGACCTGTGTGGCGAACGGCTGGCCCGCCGACACGTACCGCGACGTCGACCACCCGCTGCAGCGTGCGATCGCGTCGACCATCGCCGAGCTCGCCGCCGAGTCCGTGGCGAGCTGGGGCGTCGACGGTTGCGGCGCACCGGTGTTCGCGATCTCACTGGCTGGCCTGGCGCGGGCGTTCGGCCGTATCGCGGCCGCGTCCCCAGGCACGCCCGAGGCCACCGTCGCCGGTGCCATGCGTGCCCATCCCGACCACCTCGGAGGCACGAGGCGCGACGTCACCGCGCTCGTCCGCGGAACGGACGGCTTGGTCGCCAAGGACGGCGCCGAGGGGGTGTACGCCGTGGGCCTGGCCGACGGCCGCGGCGTGGCGCTCAAGATCGCCGACGGCGCCCAACGGCCCCGCCCGGTCCTCATGGCCGCGCTGCTGCGCCGGCTCGGCGTCGCGTCATCCGCATACGGTCGGATGGAGGACGCACCGGTGCTCGGCCATGGCGAGCCGGTCGGCCGGGTGGTCGCGGTCGGCATCCATAAGGGCGGATGACGTGCGTACCGTTCTCCAGCGGGTCACCCGGGCGGCGGTGCGGGTCGACGACGAGGTGGTCGGCTCGGTCGACCGGCCCGGCCTGGTCGCGCTCGTCGGGGTGACCCACACCGACGGCGCGGCCGAGGTGGAGACGACGGCACGGAAGATCGCCGAGCTGCGCATCCTTCGCGACGAGCGCTCGGTGCTCGACGAGGGCGCGCCGGTGCTGGTCGTCAGCCAGTTCACGCTCTACGCCGACACTCGCAAGGGGCGCCGGCCGTCGTGGAACGCGGCGGCGCCGGCCTCGATCGCCGAGCCCGTGATCGACGCGGTCGTCGACGCGCTCCGGGCCCGTGGGGTCGAGGTCGCCACCGGCCGCTTCGGGGCGCGGATGGAGGTCGAGCTCGTCGGCGACGGGCCGGTGACCATCGTCCTCGACGTGTGACCCCCTGGCGGGCACTGGCTCCGAGGGGAGTCCGACCGACGTCGGTGCGGTGACACCGCCGTTAGGCTGTCCGCATGGAGCTCTTGCTGGCCGATACCCAACTCTGGGTCGTGCGGGCCCTGTCGGCAGCAGCGCTGCTCGTCGAGGTCTACGCGCTCGTCGACTGCCTCCGTCGTCGTGCCGACGCGTTCGTCGCCGCCGGGAAGCGCACCAAGAACTTCTGGCTGCTCGTCACGGGCGTCGCGGTGCTCGTCGGGTTCGTCGCGCTCGGCGGCGTCGGCTTCCTCGCGATCATCGCCATCATCGCGGCGGGTGTCTACCTCGCCGACGTCAAGCCGGCCCTCGACCAGGTCACCGGCCGTGGCGGTGCCGGCGGTCGGCAGGGTCCGTACGGCCCCTGGTGACCGGTGCGCCCCGGCCTGCCGCAGGCGCCACGGCATCCCAGGCGACGGTGAGCTCGCCGAGGCGCCATCGGGACGGCCCGCCCCGCACCGGCCACCCCTCGTCGCGCACGGCGGCCGCCGCGGTGATGAACCGCTGACGTGCCCCGAAGCCGTGCTGAGCGGCTGCGCGCGCCCATGCCGCATCGAGCGCCGAGAGCAGTGCGTGTACCGGCTCTCCCGGCACGTTGCGGTGGATCAGCACCTTCGGCAGCCGCTCCGCCACCACGCCCGGGCGCTCCAGCCCGCGGAGCCGCCAGGACAGGGTCAGGTGCTGGGGCCCGTCATCCGTCACCGACACCCAGGCGGCCAGCCTGCCGACCTCGTCGCAGGTGCCGTCGACGAGCATGCCGTCGTCGGCGAGCCGCGCGGTGCACGCCGTCCAGGCGCCCGCGACGTCGTCCTCGCCGTACTGACGCAGCACGTTGAGGGCGCGGATGACGATCGGTCGCCGTCCGTGGGGGAGCGGGATCTCGAAGCCGCCGAGCGCGAAGCGCACCCCCGGGCGCTCGGACCGGCGCGCGACGTCGACCCGGTCGGGATCGATCTCGATGCCCACCACCTCGACGTCCGGCCGCACGCGGCGCAGTCGCGCCGAAAGCTCGAGCACCGTGACCGGTGACGCGCCGAACCCGAGGTCGACCACGACCGGTGCCGGGCCGGCCCGGCGCAGCCGCCAGGCCTCGGGTCCGGCGATCCAGCGGTCGCACCGCCGCAGCCGGTTCGGGGCGGTCGTGCCGCGGGTCACGACACCGAGGGGTCGCTGGCGGGCCACCGGCCCAGGGTAGAGCGGGTCGAGCGGTCCGGGCCTGCAGCATCCGGCGCGGCATCCGGCGCGGCGGCATCCGGCGCGGCACCAGCGCGGCGCATCTGGCCTGGCGACGGCTGCCATCCGGCCGGTCGTGGCCGCGGCTCCCGTCCGGCCGGCGGTAGCAGGGCTCGCCGGGCCGCATACCCTGGACGAGTGCTGCAGCGCGTGTGGGAGCGGCGCCACGACAGCGAGGTGAGCCTGTCGATGGTGGCCCTGGTCGTGTCGCTCGGCGCCGCGCTCGCGCTGGGGATGACGTCGTGGGTGCCGCAGGTGCTCGCCCGTGACATCGGGATCTCGGGCGTCGAGCCCGGTCTGCTCGAGGTGGCCGAAGGGGCTCGTGGCGTGCAGCCACTCGGAGCCGGACTCTCGGTGTCGTTGTACGACACCGGTTTCCGGCTCGCCCGCAGTAGCGAGGTGCTCGCCGACACCGTGACGCGCGGTGCACCGGTGACCGCGCTGATGGGTGAGGTCGACGACGAGCGTGAGCAGCCGCGGGAGGAGATCTCGACGGCGCTCACCAACGTGCGGCTCGACGCCGTGGACAGGGAGCGTGACACGGTCGTGTACGCCGGCGTCGTCTACGGCGAGGGGCGCACCTTGCCGCTCCGGCTCGAGCTCCAGGCGGTGAGCGGGCGGATCCGGCTCGACGTGAACGTGCCGGGGGCCGACGCGGTCCTGGTCCATCTCGACTGGCGGCCCGCGACTACCGGCATCGGCCCGGCGCTCCCCGAGCGCAACCTCAAGACGCGAGCGTTCTGGGTGGAGCCGACCGCGGTCGACCAGCCGGCCTTCACCTGGGTGCTGGGCACCGATGTGTCGATCGGGCCGGTGCAGGTCCCGCGAGCGGTCGACCTGCGCCAGAACGGGCGCATCGCAGTCCATGTGTGGTCGCCCCGGGCGGTGCTCACCGTCACCGACACCCCGCGTGAGCCCGTGCCAGACTCGGGGTCATGAGCACGCCCACGACCGCCGCGGGCACCGACGGCACCGCTGCGGGCATCGACGGAACCACGGTGCCGCGCCGGGTGGCGATGGTCGCCGTGCACACCTCGCCGTTGGCGCAGCCGGGCATCGGAGACGCGGGGGGCATGAACGTCTACGTCCTGGAGGTGTCGCGCGAGCTGGCTCGTCGCGGAGCGGCCGTCGACATCTTCACCCGCACCACCGGCGCGAGCCAGCCGACCGCGCTGGAGGTCGAACCGGGGGTCGTCGTCCGGCACGTGCCGGCGGGGCCGTACGAAGGGCTCTCCAAGGAGGACCTCCCCGGCCAGCTGTGTGCGTTCGCCGCCGGCATGATGCGGGTGGCCGCCCACCACGACCCCGGCTACTACGACCTCGTGCACTCCCACTACTGGCTCTCCGGTCAGGTGGGCTGGCTGGCCTCCGACCGGTGGGGTGTCCCTCTGGTGCACACCATGCACACGATGGCGCGGGTGAAGAACCTGCACCTCGCCGACGGCGACGTCCCCGAGCCGCTCGGTCGCGAGATCGGCGAGTCCCAGGTCGTCGCCGCCGCCGACCGCCTCGTGGCGAACACCACGCGCGAGGCCGAGGAGCTCGTCGGGCTGTACGGGGCCGACCCGAGCCGGGTCGCGGTCGCCGAGCCGGGTGTGGACCTCACGACGTTCGTCCCCGGTTCTCGCACCGAGGCGCGGGTCGAGCTGGGCGTCCCACCCGACGCGGTGCTGGTCCTCTTCGTGGGGCGGATCCAGCCCCACAAGGGCCCCGACGTCCTGGTGCGTGCCGCGGCCGAGCTGGTTCGACGTCATCCCGGTCTGCATCGCCGGCTCGTCGTCGGCGTCATCGGCGGGGCGAGCGGCACCGCTGCCCGTACACCCATGGGTCTGGACCACCTGGCGCAGGGCCTCGGTGTCGATGCCGCCGTGCGGTTCGTGCCACCCGTCGACCGGATGACGCTCGCCCGGTGGTACCGCGCGGCGGATGCCGTGGCGGTTCCCTCGCACAGTGAGTCGTTCGGGCTGGTCGCGGTCGAGGCGCAGGCGTGCGGTGCACCGGTGGTGGCGTCCAACGTCGGTGGTCTGCCGACCGCCGTGGGCGACGCCGGCATCCTCGTCGACGGCCACGACACCGCGGCGTGGGCCACCGCGCTCGGCGACGTCGTGCTCGATCCCGGCCGGCGCGCCCAGCTCTGGCGTCGGGCGGTCGAGCACGCCTCCGGCTTCGGCTGGGCCCGCACGGCCGACCGGCTGATGGCGGTGTACGCCGACGCGATGGCCCACCCTCGCGAGTCCTCGATCAACGACGCCGAGGCCCTGGCCGGCATCCCGGCCGCGGTCATCCCGTGACGGTCGGCGCGGCCGCTCGACGGCTCGCCGCGGTCGTCACCGACTACCTCGACAGCGGCGAGCTGGCGTGGGAGCACGGCTCGCGTGGAGGCGAGTTCGTGGTCTCGCTCCCGGGCGAGAAGAAGCTCAAGACGGTGGTGTCACTGGTGTGCTCGGACCGGGCACTGTCGGTGTCGGCGTTCGTCATCCGCAACCCCGACGAGAACCACGACGAGGTGTACCGGTATCTCCTCCGGCGCAACCTGCGCCTGCCGGGGCTCGCCTACGCCGTCGACCGCACCGGCGACGTCTACGTCACCGGTCGACTGCCGGCTGCAGCCGTCGACGCCGAGCAGCTCGACCAGCTGCTCGGGGTGGTGCTCAGTGCCGCCGACGAGCCGTTCGACGAGCTGCTGCTCCTGGGGTTCGCCACCTCGATGCGCAAGGAGTGGGCCTGGCGGGTGTCGCGTGGCGAGAGCCTGCGCAACCTCGAGACGTTCCGAGGAGTGCTGGCCCGGCCCGGGGACCCGCCCCCGGAGCCTCGCTAGGGTGACCGCATGGGTGACCACACGCTGATCCTGCTGCGCCACGGCGAGTCCGACTGGAACCGGCGCAACCTGTTCACCGGCTGGGTCGACGTCGACCTCACCGACACGGGCCGGGCCGAGGCGGTGCGGGGCGGTCGGCTGCTCGCCGAGGCCGGCCACCTGCCGGATGTCGTGCACACCTCGGTGCTGCGGCGGGCCATCACCACCGCGAACCTCGCGCTCGACGCCTGCGACCGGCACTGGATCCCGGTGCGTCGCAGCTGGCGGCTCAACGAGCGGCACTACGGAGCGCTGCAGGGGCTCGACAAGTCGGCGACCCGCGAGCGCTACGGCGAGGAGCAGTTCATGCTGTGGCGGCGCAGCTTCGACACGCCGCCGCCGCCGGTCGAACCCGGCAGCGAGTACGACCAGGGCGCCGACCCGCGCTACGCCGGAGTCGAGGTGCCTCGAACCGAGTGTCTGGCCGACGTCATCCCGCGGATGATGCCCTACTGGGACAACGAGATCCGTGCTGACCTCGAGCGCGAGCACACCGTGCTGGTCACCGCCCACGGCAACAGTCTGCGAGCACTGGTCAAGCACCTCGACGGCATCTCCGACGACGACATCGCCGGCCTCAACATCCCCACCGGGATGCCGCTCGTGTACCGCCTCGGTGCCGACCTCATGCCCACCGCGCCCGGCGAGTACCTCGACCCCGAGGCCGCTGCTGCCGCGGCGGCGGCGGTCGCCGGACAGGGGCGCTGACCCGACCGACGCGTGCCCGGCCACGTACGATCGTTGCTGCGGCCGGACCGGCCGTTCCTCGAGGACCGGCCGCTCCACTACCGTGCTCCCGTGATCGCGCGTCTCGGCAGCGTCCTCGTCGCCGTCCCGGCCTGCGCCGTCGGCTACGTGCTGGTCCTCTGGACGGCCGGGCGGGTCGTCACCGGTGACACCGGCTTCGGTGGTTCGGATATCGCCACCCTCACCTTCGTCGCGTCCGTCGGGGCGCTGTTCCTGGGCACGGCGATGTTCACGACCGCGTGGTCCTCCGTCGGGGTGCTCGTGCTCGCCGCCGGCCACCTGGTCGTCGGGGCGGTGGCCGTCGTCGCCCCGCAGGGAGACCCCGGCTCGTCGCCCTCGTCCGACATCGGGCGTGGAGCCGAGGTGGCACTGGTCGGGGGCCTGGTGCTGACCGTCGGCGTCGTCCTTCTCGTCGGGGGGCTGACCACCCGCGAGGGCCGCCGGCCCGGGCGCGACGAGCGCGACGAGTCCGGGCGCCTGGTGTCGCTGCTCGTCGCCCTGGTCGGAGTACTGCCCGGGCTGGTGCTCGTCCTGGCGGGTGGTCTCGAGAACTACGGCGAGCAGGTACTGAACCGGCGCGGCCTTCAGGTCTTGCCCGTCGTGCTCGTCGTCGTGGGGCTGACTGCCCTGGCGGTCACCATGTCGTACGCGCGATGGTCCGCGTTCGGGCTCGGCGTCGTCGGTCTGCTCGTCACCGGGCTCGGGCTGGCGACCCAGGTCAGCCCGGCGCTGCTCACCGGGCCGGCCGCCGCGGCGTGGCCCGAGCCGCTGGGCGACGCCCTGCTGGCCGTCCGTGACCAGGCCACCCTGGGCTTCGTCACGACCATCGGTGCGCTCCTGGCGGCGGCTGCGCTCGCCGTGCGGATGACCCGCTCCGCCTGACCGGCACCGTCATCCGGCGAGGGCGTTCAGCGCCCCGGGACCGGGTCGACCAGCGGCCGGCCAGGTGCGGTCGTGCCGTCGAAGATCTGTCGTCCCCGGCCGTCCTGCGCGACCAGCCGCAGGGGCGTCGTCCGGATGCCGCCCGTGACCAGGACCACGGCGACGTCTCCCTTGGTCGGCGTCACCGCCGAGATCGGGCCGGCTCCCGGATCGGTGTCGAGCAGCCGGACGCGGACCGCTCCGGGGGCCACCACCAGGTAGCGCGATCCGCCGGGCGCTCCGTCGGGAAGCGGGGCGACGTAGGGCTGGCCGGCCGCGTCGGCGGGGATGACGTGGGCGATCTCGAGGTCGAGCTGGCCACGGCGAGCTCGACCGTCGTCACGCACCCGCACCGACCGCAGCACTGCACCGTCCGGGGTCCGCGTGTGCACGACGACCACCCGGCCGTCATCGCCGGTGGCCGACATGGCGTCCTCGTCGAGCACGCTGCCGGGAGCGATGCTGTCGACGACGACGGTGCTCCGGAGCCGGGACACCGGCAGGCCGGTCGCCAGCGACGCCCAGGTCGTCGCCGCGGAGAGCAGTTCCTCCGCAGGCCCGGCACTGCCGACCGCCGAATCGATCGCCACCGACCCCGCACCTGGTCCGTAGGACGTCACCGGCGGCCCTTCGTATCCACCGACGCGTACCCGCGTGGCCGGCCCCAGGCTGTCGTCTGCACGGTGGATGCCCACCCCGTCGGCCAGGGGCACGCCGGTCCACTCGCGCCGGACCTCTCCGCGCGAGGTGGGGATGACGACCGTCGACAGCAGGGCGGCGGTCACCGTCGGTCGGGTGAGGAGGAGCAGCGCCGCACCGGTGTCCTGCACCACGCGCACGGCGACGATGTCGCGCACCGCCTCGATCCGGTCGACGGCGAGCTGTTCCTCCTGCAGCGTCGCGGCCGGAACGCCCAGCGGGCCGGTCCAGAGCCGGACGACCGTGCCGCGGCCCACCCGCTGGTCGAGCCCGGCCACCGCGACCCGACGCGTGCCCACCTCGCCGGCCCACAGCAGCCGCGACCCGGGTCCGCTTCGCAGGGCGGCCGCCTGCACGTCGACGTCTCCGACGAGCGGGCCGCGGGCCGGCCAGTCCTGGGTCGAGGTCCACACCGGTGAGGTCGGCGCCGGTCGACCGACCCTGGCGGGGGAGGCCCGCTCCCTGTCGCTGACGCGCCATCCGGCCCAGGCGGTTGCGCCGGCGGCGAGCACGATGCCACCGCCGACGAGCACGGTGCGACGTCGCAGGTGACGGTCGTGACCGAGTACCAGGGCAGCCGCATCCGGCGGGTCGGCCCGGCGCGCGAGAACCGCGTTCAGGAGCGCGGCCAGGTCGGCGTCGACGCGCCAGTCGGCCGGTGGCCGACCGACAGCGGCGAGCCCGGCACGGTGCCCACGCACGAGGTGGGCGCGAGCCGCGGCGAGATCGTCGGTGAGGCGTGCGGACGGCATCCGCGCTGCCTGCGCGTACTCCGCCGGCTCGAGGTCCCAGACGAGATCGGCGGCCACCGCGGCGCGGACGTCGGTCTCGAGCGCGGTGAGGGCGGCGAGCAGCGCGTCGGCGACCACCCGCTCCTCGTCGTCGGTCGAGGGGCCGAGCAGGTCGGGTCGCGCGACAGTCGTCGCCGGCGCCGTGTGATCGGTGGCCGGCGCCGTGTGGTCGGCGTCGGACGGGTCGCCCGGACGAGGTGTCGCGAGCCGGCCGAGGCGGGTCAGCAGCTCGACGCGGCAGCGGGCGACCGGGGCGCCGGAGTCGACCGTGTCGGCCCAGTCCCTGTGCACGGCGGCGAGTGTCGCG
>JBOFLR010000046.1:0-2237 GCA_051657965.1 Dermatophilaceae bacterium | reverse complement strand
TCCAGCCGCACGTCGCCATCCGCGAGGTACTTGGCCTCGAAGTCGTAGAACTCGTGACCTCGCACGACGATGCACTCGCCGACCTCGCTGGCACGCGTAGGAGCGAGCCCGCGCCCCTCGAGCACGCCGCACTCGATCTCGCGACCGACCACGGCCGCCTCGACGACGACCTTGGGGTCGTGGTCCCGCGCTGCCTCGATCGCCGCCTCCAGGCCCTCGGCCGCGGTGACGCGGGTGATGCCGATCGAGCTTCCCGCCCGTGCCGGTTTGACGAACACCGGCCAGCCGAGGGCGTGCACGGCATCCATCGCGGCAGCCCTGTCACGCCGCCAGTCCCGGTCGGTGATGACGACGTACGGCCCCACGGGCAGCCCCGCGGCGGCGAGCACCACCTTCATCAGCGCCTTGTCCATCATCGCCGCGGACGCGGTCACCCCCGACCCGACGTAGCGCACGTCGGCGAGGTCGAGCAGCCCCTGGATGGTGCCGTCCTCGCCGAACGGACCGTGCAGCAGCGGGAAGACGACATCGACCTCGCCGAGCGTGCGTGGCGGCGACCCTGGCTCCTGGACCACCAGCGTGCGGTCCGTCGAGCTGGTCGGCACCATGACGCCGGCACCGGAGCCGTCGACTTCGGGCACCTGAGCGGCGTTGAGCCGCAACGGTTCCGGGTCGTCGGGGGCGAGCACCCACGTGCCGTCGCGAGCGATGCCCACCGGCACCACGTCGTAGCGGTCGCGGTCGAGCGCCTCGAGCACGCTGGCCGCGGTCGAGCACGACACCGCGTGCTCCGACGAGCGACCGCCGAACACGACGGCGACACGGGTCTTCCGGGGGGCGAGGGGCTCGTCCATCGCGGGCGAGCCTAGCGCCCCAGCGCAACTCGGCATGATGGTGGACGACCGGTACCCGTTCGACGTTCTCCGCCTAGCCTGGAGCGGTGCACGACGACCCCCGACCCGCCTCGACGGACCACGGCACCGCGTCGGATGACGACCGCGCCGGTTCGCGAGCGTCATCCGGTCTCGCTCCCGCCACCCGGTTGGTGGCGCTCGGGCGGGAGGATGCCGTACCCGGCGCCCAGGTGGGCAGCCCGCTGGTGCTCACCTCCACGTACCACGCCGACGGACCGGTGAGCTACGGCCGCGGGGGCAACCCGACGTGGAGCGCGTTCGAGACGGCACTCGGCGACCTGGAGGACGGCGACGCGCTGGTGCTCTCCTCCGGGATGGCCGCGGTGGCCGCCGCGCTGTCACTGCTCCCCCACGGCGGCACGGTCGTCGCCCCGGCCGCCGGGTACAACGGTGTCATGGCCACGCTCGCCGACCGCGAGGCCGACGGCTCGGCGGTGGTGCGCCGGGTGGCGCCCACGGACAGCGACGCAGTAGTCGCCGCGCTCCACGGCGCCGACCTGCTCTGGCTCGAGTCGCCCACCAACCCGTTGCTCGAGGTCGCCGACCTGCCACGACTGTGCGCTGCCGCGCGCGAGCGCGGGATGCTCACGGTCGTCGACAACACGTTCGCCACGCCGCTGCAGCAGCAGCCACTCGGGCTCGGCGCGGACGTCGTCGTGCACTCGGCCACGAAATACCTCGCCGGGCACAGCGACGTGCTGCTCGGGGCGGTCGTCACCCGCCGCGACGACGCCGGGCGGACGTTGCACGAGCGGTTGTACCGGCACCGGCAGCTGCACGGGGCCATCGCCGGGCCGGTCGAGACCTGGCTCGCCCTGCGCGGCATGCGCACCCTGCATCTGCGCCTGGAGCGCGCCCAGGCGAACGCAGCCGCCATCGCGGACCGGGCGACCCGTCATCCGGCCGTCACCCGGGTGCGCTACCCCGGGTTCGGGGCGATCGTCTCGGTCGAGGTGGTCGGCGGCGCCGCCGGAGCGGAGCGGGTCGCGGCAGCCACGCGGGTGTGGGTGCATGCCACCAGCCTCGGTGGGGTCGAGAGCCTGATCGAGCGGCGCCGTCGTCAGCCGAACGAGCCCGAGCGGGTGCCCGAGGAGCTGTTGCGCCTCTCCGTGGGCATCGAGGACGTCGACGACCTGTGGCACGACCTGGATCGGGCCCTCCACTCCGCCCCCGGACCGAGCTGACGCTCCAGGCCTCGGCCGGAGACGAGCCATCGCCCACGGTGCACCCGCCGTCGTGAGTCACCCATCGACCACGACCGCTGATGTCCGCGCGCACGGCGCGGTCAGCCGGTCTCGGCCTTGCGGGGGCGCGCGAGCAGCG
>JBOFLR010000045.1:0-32960 GCA_051657965.1 Dermatophilaceae bacterium | reverse complement strand
TTCGACCCCGGCAGTAGCACCGGCGGTGGTGGTGAGGCCGGCACCGGTGGTGGTTCTGGCGGAGGTCTCGACACCGGCACCGGTGGTGGCTCCGGCGGTGCCGGTCTCGACACGGGTAGCGGTGGTGGCGGTACCAGTGGTGGCCTGGGCTCGGGGAGCACCGGTGGTGGGTCGGGCTCCGGGAGTACCGGTGCTGGGTCGGGCTCGGATCAGGGCTCATCGTCCGGAGCGGCAGACATCGAGCCGTTCGACCCCGGTACCGGTGGTGGTACCGGCCTCGACACCGCGTCTGGAGGTGGTGGTCTCGACACCGGCATGGGCGGTGGCTCTGGTGGTGGGGACATGGGTACCGGTGCCGGGCCTGGCGGTGGTGGTCTCGACACCGGTAGCGGTAGCGGTGGCGGCCCGGGTTCCGGGAGCACCGGTGGCGGGTCAGGTCCGGAGCCGGGTTCGTCATCCGGCACGCCTGCCATCGAGCCGTTCGATCCCGGTACCGGTGGCGGCTCCGGGAGTGGTGGCCTCGACACGGGTAGCGGTGGTGGCCTCGGTTCTGGGACTACTGGTGGAGGGCTGGGCTCGGGGAGCACCGGTGGCGGGTCGGGCTCGGACCAGGCTTCGTCGCCCGGTGCGGCCGACATCGCACCGTTCGAGGCGCCGGACACCGGTGCCGGCTCGGGAGGCAGTGGTCTCGACACCGGCACCGCCGGGTCCGAGGCGGCGAAGGCGGCATCCATCCCGGCCTTCGACCCCGGCATCGGTACAGGTACCGGCGGCGGCTCGGGCACGAGCGGAACCGGCGGCGGAAGCGGCATCCCCGAGCTCTCGTCGGAGGCGCCCGAGGGTGTCGACATGGCCGAGGACGGCACCCTGGTCGGTGCCGACGGCGCACCGCTGGCCAAGGGGCCGGGCGATACCTCGGTCGCCGGCGACGGCACGCTGCTCGGGCCCGACGGGAGCCCGCTCCAGCACACCGCCGACGGCTGGGAGAACCCGCTCACCGGTGAGCTGTTCGACAAGAACGGCAACCTCGTCGAGAACGCGTCGACCGGCGCCGGCGACCTCGCCACCGCCGACGCGGGCAAGCTCGCCGACGGTGTCCACGTCGACCCGAAGACCGGCGAGCTCGTGGGCGACGACGGCACGGAGCTGGCGCGTGACCCGAAGACCGACCTGCCGATGGTCGACGGCAAGCTCCTCGACCCGCTGACCGGTCAGGAGCTCGCGATCGACCCGGAGACCCAGTTGCCCGTCGACCCGACGACGGGTGCCCTGATCGACCCGGAGACCGGCGACTTCCTCGACCCCGACACGATGGAGAAGCTCGAGGAGGACGAGGAACGCGGTCTGGTCGCCCACTCCGACACCGGGGTCATGACCGATCCGACCACCGGGCTGCACTTCGACGAGGACGGCCAGCTGACCGATGTCGACGGGAAGCTGCTGGAGATCGACGAGAAGACCGGCAAGCCGATCGACGCGGTGACCGGCGAGCTGCTCGGCGAGGACGGACGACTCCTCGACGCCACAGGCACCACACCGCTCGACATCGACCCGAGCACCGGCCTCCCCGTCGACGACACCACCGGGCAGCTCATCGACCCGCACAGCGGTCAGCGCTTCGACCCGAACACCCTTGCCGCAGTGGGTGGTGGAGCCGCCGCGGGCGCCGGCGGACCGACCGGGAGCAGCGTGTCGACGGAGCAGGTGTCCAGCGACAGCGGTGCGGATGACGACTGGTCCGGCTCGGATGACGGCCAGTCCGGTTCTCGTGCCGGCGAACCCGACGTCGTCACCTTCGAGGAGAACGGTACGAGCGTCACCGTCGAGGTCGACGCCGACACCGACTCCGAGATCTCGATCGACATCTCGGGTGATGGTGGAAATCACACGGTGGCCGTCGAGAACGGTGACATCACCGTCGACGGCACCGACCGTCCGTCCGCCGAGTCGGAGCAGGCCCTGCCGGAGCCCGAGCGGGCCCTGCCGGACAGCGCGCCGGCACCGGGTGAGCCGATGCCGCTGCCGACGCCCATCGGCTCCGGTACCGCCACCCGGGTGTGACCGTGGAGGTCGGCCGACACCCCGACCGGCCTGCGGTGCGCCGGAACGGCGGTGGCCGGGCTGCGGCAGCGGCCGTGGCGGCAGCGGTGGCGGCGTGCGCGTCGTGGCCCGCTCCGATCGCGGCTGCGCCGCCTTCGATCATCACGTCCGCGCAGGCCGTGTGTGCTGGTGCCGAGCCACCTGGCGTCTACCAGGGCGCCGAGCCGTGGGCACAGCGGTACCTCGACGCGAGCTCCAGCTGGGTGATCACCCGCGGGGGAGGGATCACGGTCGCGGTGCTGAGCAGCGGCGCCGACGCCGCGAACGGCCAGTTGGCCGGTTCGGTGGCCGCCGGCTACGACGTGCTGACCGGACGGCCCGGGGCCGACGGCGACTGCGACGGTCGTGGCACGCGCGCCGCGGGCGTCGTCGCCGCCCGGCCGGTGGCCGGCACCACGGTGCACGGGGTGGCGCCCGCGGTGCGGATCCTGCCGGTGCGGGTGGTGCAGAGGGTCGCCCGCCCCGACGGGTCGGAGGCCACCGACATCGGTGGCGGGCCGGCCGAGCTCGCGGCAGGCATCGCCTGGGCGACCGAACAGGGCGCCCAGGTCATCTGCGTCACCGTGACGACCGGGCAGGACGACCCCCGGCTCCGCAGCGCCGTCGCCGCCGCACGCGCTGCGGGATCGCTCGTCGTGTCCGGAGGGGCGGTGCCGGATGACGCAGGTGCCGACGCGTCCGACGGTGCGTCGCCGCGTTACCCGTCCGCCTACGCCGGCGTGCTCGCCGTCGGTGCACTCGCTGTCGACGGCACGCTGTTGGCGGCCTCCGAACGTGGGCAGTACCTCGACGTCACCGCCCCGGCCGCGGCCGCGGTGAGCACGGCATCCACCGGCGGTGCCGGCGGGATGGGGCACAGCCAGCCGCAGGACGACCCTGCCCTGGCCACTGCGGCCGTCGCGGCCACGGCCGCCCTGGTCATGGACCGCCACCGGGGCGACTCACCCGCCGAAGTCGCGGACCGCATCACCGGTACGGGCCTGGCGGCACCGCGGGCGGTGTCGGGCGACGCCGCCGGCTCCGGTGGCGCGGCGAGCGACGCCACGCCGCCGCCCGGTGGTGCACCGCCGGCGCCGCCGGTGGTGCGGCCGGGCGCTGCGGTGGCCGGTCATGTCGTCGGCGCCAGCGAGCCGGTCGGAGTCGTCCGGGTCGAACCGGTCGCCGACGAGTCCGGGCTCGACCCCGTGGAGCGTCGAGCCCTCGCTGTCGCAGCATTACTCACGACGCTCGGCATCCTCGGCGCGACTGTCGCCGCGGTCCTGCGGAGCCGGGGGCGGAGCGTCATCCGCTGACGTCGCGGCACGCCCGGAGGAACGGTCAGGCGCCCTGCCGGGGAGCTGATCGGGAGGGAAAAGCCGGTCAGGCGCCGCGCCGGCGAGCCGAACGGCGTGGTCGGGTGCGCTGCCATCCGGCCGCCGCCGCGCGCAGTCGCAGCTCCTCGACCGACGCCTCGAGCGCCACCACGGTCGGGGTGCGGCCCACGACGACCACGACGTGAGCGTCGTCGAGCGCGGCGATCCTCGTGGCCGCGTCGCCGCGGAGCTCGAGGACGCCGGCCAGGGTGCGGGCCGCGGCGAGGTCGCACCGCCCGACGAGGGTCACGTCGGCCTGCCGGGCCTGGGTGGTCGCCCGGAGGTCGACACCCGGGAGGGTGACCAGGGATGCCGTCCAGGGCTGGGTGTCGCGGTCGTGCTCCTCGCCGACGAGCGGCCGGCCGGCGCCGACCCACGCCACCGGGCGGAGGAACGACCCGGGCGGTACGTCATCCGGGCTGTCGACGGTCTGCACCGGGCGCGTGTCGGCGCGGCTGAGCCGCAGCAGCGCCTGCCAGCCCGGTTCGCGGCTCGCGATGTACACGGCCGCGCCGGCCTGTTGCAGCCGGCGGGCCAGCATGGTGGTGGTGCCGACGTCGAGGAAGGAGGCCACCGAGGTCGGCTGCGGGCGGAAGACGTCGAGCACCACCTCGGCTCCCTCCCACTGGCCGGAGACGCCACGGCCCAGCGGTAGACCCGTATGACCAACGGGGAGAACGATGTCGGCGAGGTCGGACGTGGTGATCCGGAACCCGGTCGGTGCCGTCGCGGTGCTCATGCGAGCCGTCCCATCGGGACAGTCGCCTGGAGACCGGTGAGCTGGGCACCGTCGAGCGGCGCCCAGCGGGTGTCGGTGGCTCGGCCGAGCTCGTTCAGCTGGCCGTCGAGGCGAGCCAGCTGGTCCTCCGGTGCGGTGACCCGCAGCATCGGCACCACCGTCAACCGGGCGTCGTCGTCGTGACGCAGGGTGAGGCTCGCCGTCACGCACGTCGCCGCCGCGGTGGCCGACCCGCCGAGAACCGTGGCCAGGGCCGAGCTGCCCGCCCACCTGGTCTGGCGGTAGGTGCGGTGAGCCGACGCCCCGGTGACGCAGTGTCCCCACCGCTCGACGAGTGGGGAGTCCGAGCCGTCGGGCGAGGCGAGGGCGTCCTCGACGGCCCGGCGGAACGTCGCGGCGTCGAGTGGCTCCAGGCGGAGGCCGAGCAGTGCGGCCCGGGCACCGATCCGGGCGCTCTCCACGAGCACGGTCGCCGTGACGCCGGCCTGGCCTCCGCCACGTGCGGCCACGGCGTCGCCGGCGAGTTCGGCGTCCACGCCGAGACACACCCAGGTGCGCCAGCGCGGGCGGCTCTCGGACGCGGCGGTGCGCTGCACGACCACCTGGAGCAGCGCGGCGTCGCGTACCGCCGGTGTCACGGCATCCCAGAGCGCACCGATCGGGAGCCGGCTCGCCCCGGCCGAGCCGATCGGCCCGGGGCCGGCGGCGTGAAGAGTGCCGACACCGATCCAGCGCGTGCCGTCGACCACCACCGCGGCTCTCCGGCCGGCCGGGTCTGCCGACTCGCGTACCCGTCGCCCGCCCACCACCGCCTCCGCGAGCGGGAGCGACACGTGTCCGGCCCGTCCGGCCCGTCCTGCCCGTTCGGCCCGTCCGCGTCGTCCCCGGAAGCGGATGCCGTCGGCGGCCCACGACGCTGCGGTGCGGCCGCGCCAGGGGACGAACAGCACGACGACCACCACGGCGGCGAGCGCGATGCCGACTGCCGTCGCTGTCGTGTCGGGGTCCGGTCCCAGGCCGAGCCGGATGCCGACCAGCGCCACCTGGAGAGCGAGCAGTCGCCGCACCAGCGAGGCGGTGGTGGAGGCACGGATGCCGCGTAGGCGCCACCTGCCGGACCACCGGCGGACCGGTGACGGCCGGCGTCGCCGGCGCTCCGCCCGGGTGTCCCCGGCCCACTGTTCCGGTACCGCCGAGGCGGCGTCCAGCAGTCGGGGTGCGAGAGCCTCGGCCGGAGCGGCATCCGGCGAGCTCGTCGTCGCTGTCATCCCGGGCGGTGGTGCGTCGCCGGCCGGGCCGGACGTCCGGGAGTCGCCACGAGTGGGCGCAGATGACCGCGCTGCCGTCCGCTGCACGACACGCTCCTCCATCCTCCGGCGACCTCGGCCGCGACCGTCGGTGACCGGCCAGCACCACCGTGACAGTTCCCTGCTGCGAGCCACATCAGGAGGAGTCACCATCCCGGCGTGGGGACAAACACCGCTGGTGCGGGGCCCGTCCGGCGTGGTGTCGTGGTGGACACGGGCACCTCGAGATGTCTGAGGAGTCATCTCGAGGTGGCCGACCCAAGGCGCTCCGGCGCAACGAGCCGGTCACCCGGCGTGGGACGACGAGCCGGTCACCCGGCGCGACGCCGGCGCGTGGTGACCGCGACGTGAGGAGGCGGCCGTGCCCACCGACACCGACCTGAGCAGATGGCTCAGCGACGACTTCGACCCCGCCGAGATGACGCGTCAGATGGAGGCGCAGACGGCGAAGCTGCAGGCGATGCAGGAACGGCTCGCCGAGACGGCCGTGACCGTGCACTCACCCGACCGGCTGGTGAGTGTGACGGTGTCCGGCTCCGGGGCGGTCACCGGGATCGACATCCACCCGAACGCGTTCACCGATCTCGACCACGACCGCATCGCGCCGCTGCTGCTCCGCACCATCCAGGAGGCGGCACACCAGGCAGGCGACCGGATCCGCGAGGGCCTGACGGACGTGCTGGGCGACTCCGAGCTGGTGGACGACTCGATGCGAGGGTGGACCGGCCTGGTGCGACCGGTCGAGGACGACGACACCGGTGACCAGGAGACCCAGCGACTGCTCGGTCAGCTCAGCCCGCCCGCCTGAGCGGTCGACGTCCCGCGCCAGCTGCTCCAGCCGAGCGACCACCAGGGAGTGCGAGCCGTGGACGGGTCGAGCTCCAGCAGCCAGGCCGTCCCGGCCCCGGGCGCCGTGCGGAGGGCGAGTCTGGCCCCGGCGTCGCGCGCGAGGTCGACGATCACGCGCGTGCCGATGTGCCCGGTCGCCGGATCGACGACGCGGTCGGCGTCGAAGCCGACGCCGTCGTCGGACACCTCGACCAGGACGCGGCCGTCCTCCTGCCACAGCCGCACCCGTGCCGTCGCTGCCTGGGCGTGCGCTGCGACGTTGCGCAGGGCCTCGTGGACGATGCGGTGCACCAGCTCCTGACGCGGGAGGTCCAGAGCCGCACCGGCCGCCGCCTCGACATCGACCGTGACGTCGACCCCGTCGGCGCGTACGGTCTCCGCGAGGTGCTCGAGCGCTCGGCACAGCCCTTCGTCGGCGAGCGACGGCGGGTAGAGGTCGACGAGCAGCGACCGCTGTTCGTGGACGGTGCCCCGTACCTCGGTGGCCAGGGTCCGGAGGTCGTCGCCGACGTCGGCGGCGCCGTGTCCTCGGGCCCGGTGCTCGAGGTCGTCCATCGAGACCGTGGCCGCGGCCAGCACCTGGATGACGCCGTCGTGCAGGTCGCCGGCGATCCGGCGGCGCTCGTCGAGTGAGGCGTCGACACTGCGCTGGAGCAGCTCCTCGCGCTCGGACCGGGCCCGGCGGACGATGCGCCAGACCAGCGGCAGCAGCAGCGCAAGCAGGGCCACCAGGCTGAGCGTGATGAGGGCGGCGAAGCCGCGCCACAGCTCGTCGGTGCGCTCGTCGACCGATTCGTAGGTCGAGTAGGTCTCGACCAGCACGGTGCGGTTCTCCGGCCCGACGACCGGCCGGTAGACCTCGAGCAGCCGGTCCCACCGGCGCAGATTGGCGTGCTCGGGCCGGCTGAGGTCGGTGACCGCCGAGCGGGCGCGGGGGTCGTCGAGGTCGACGCGGGTGTTCGCCGGCAGCTCGTAGCGACGGCCGATGAGCGACCGGTCGTCGGAGCAGAGGATGGTGCCGTCTGGGTCCCACACCTTGATCGACACCACCTCCTCGCTGCCCGCGGCGAGGATGAGCGCACGGCGCAGGCGGTTGGTCGCCTTGTCACGACGCCACTGCTGGGTCGCCCACAGATCGGGCTCGAGCGCGGGGACGACGACGTTGACCGCGAGGAGGTCGGTGCGCGAGGTGGCGTCGAGAAGGCCCTCGTCCTCGGCCGCCCGCCGAGTGGCCGAGAGGCCGGCCACCACGACGACGACGAGCACGATCAGGGCGCTCACCACGATCTGGAGGAGCACTCGCCGCGGCGGCGGCACGGTGAGGCCGGCCCGCGCGGCGCTGTCGGTGAGCACGCGCCACGTGTCGTCCCGCTGTGCGAGCGGCAGCCGGCTGTCGAGCCCGGACGGGTCCGCGCCCCCGGGCGACTCGGCCGGGCCCGAGGTGCTGCTCGTGCTCATCGCGGCGTCTTTCGTGCGTCGTCGGTGGCGGCTCTCCGAGGCCGGCGCCTGCGTCGGGTGGGCCCACGTCGAGGCGGGACCGCTGGAAACGTCCCGATGCTATGCCTCGGGCCGGTATCCGTCGCGCCGGGTCCTGGTCGATGGACAGCCCGTTGAACGTTCATGCGAAACCACGTCGAGGCGCGGTGCGGAACGGGTCGCTCGGGCCGTACGGCACATCGCCCGGCGACCACCGGCGTCGACGTGATCCGTCGCGAACCGGTCGATCTCGTCATCCGTTCCGTTGTCGGCGAGGACCTGACACACTGATTTCACTGCAGCCGACGAAGGACCGATACCCGTGAGCAGGACACCCACCCGGATCACCCACCTCGTCTCCGGCGCGCCGTGGCAGGGCACCGCCGAGCGCACCGGTCCGGTGTTCGACCCGGCGACCGGCGAGCAGACCGGCGTGCTCGACCTGGCGTCGGCCGAGGTCGTCGGCGAGGTGGTCGCGGCGGCCAGGCAGGCCTGGGCTCGCGACTGGGGCCACGCGTCGTTGACCACCCGTACCCAGGTCCTCTTCCGCTTCCGCGAGCTGCTGAACCAGCGGAAGGAGGAGATCGCGGCGCTCATCACCGCCGAGCACGGCAAGGTGCTGTCGGATGCCGTCGGCGAAGTCACCCGCGGACTCGAGGTGGCCGAGTTCGCCTGCGGCATCCCGCACCTCCTCAAGGGCGGCTTCTCCGAGAACGTCTCGACCAAGGTCGACGTCTACTCCATCCGGCAGAGCCTCGGGGTCGTGGCCGTCATCAGCCCGTTCAACTTCCCGGCGATGGTGCCGTTGTGGTTCGTGCCCATCGCCATCGCCTGCGGCAACGCGGTCGTCATCAAGCCCTCCGAAAAGGACCCGTCCGCCGTGAATGCCGTTGCGGCACTATGGAAGGAGGCCGGTCTGCCCGACGGCGTGCTGCACGTCGTGCACGGCGACAAGGAGGCGGTCGATGCGCTGCTGACACATCCCGACGTCAAGGCGGTGTCGTTCGTGGGGTCGACACCGATCGCGAGGTACGTCTACGAGACCGGTACCGCACACGGCAAGCGGGTACAGGCGCTCGGTGGGGCCAAGAACCACATGATCGTGCTGCCGGATGCCGACCTCGACCTCGCCGCCGACGCCGCCGTCAACGCCGGGTTCGGGTCCGCGGGCGAGCGGTGCATGGCGATCTCGGCGCTCGTCGCGGTCGAGCCGATCGCCGACGAGCTCGTCGGCAAGATCACCGACCGGATGGGCAAGCTGGTCACCGGCGACGGCACCCGTGGCTGCGACATGGGCCCGCTCGTGACCAGGCAGCACCGCGACAAGGTCGCCTCCTACCTCGACGCCGGTGTCGCCGAGGGCGCCACGCTCGTCGTCGACGGCCGCGAGGGCGACGTCGACGCGGACGGCGACGGGTACTTCCTACGACCCACGCTGTTCGACCACGTGACCCGCGAGATGTCGGTCTACCGGGACGAGATCTTCGGTCCGGTGCTGTCGGTGGTGCGAGCGCAGTCGTACGACGAGGCGCTGGCGCTGGTCAACGCCAACCCGTACGGCAACGGCACGGCGATCTTCACCAACGACGGCGGCGCGGCGCGGCGGTTCCAGCACGAGGTCGAGGTCGGCATGGTCGGCGTCAACGTGCCGATCCCGGTGCCGATGGCGTACTTCTCGTTCGGGGGCTGGAAGAACAGCCTCTTCGGCGACACCCACGCGCACGGGATGGAGGGCGTGCACTTCTTCACGCGCGGGAAGGTGGTCACCTCGCGTTGGCTCGACCCGTCACACGGCGGTCTCAACCTCGGCTTCCCGCAGAACACCTGAGCACCACGACGAGCGAAAGCCGTTCAGCCCGAGCCGGTCCCGGTCAGCCGGGGCCGATCTCCCCGCTCCCGGAGGCGTTCTCGGTCAACGTGGCAGGACGCTGCGCGTAGACGATGTCGCCGGAACCGGTCGATGTCGCGTCCATGGCGGCCGGCGACCCGACCTCGATGTCGCCCGAGCCCGCGGTGTCGGCCGTCACGTCGTCGGCGTCCAGGCCACTGGCGTCGACGTTGCCCGAGCCCTCGGTGGTGAGCACGGCCGACCCGGCGGTGCCGTCGACCACGATGTCGCCCGACCCGGACGTGGCGACGTCCACCGTGGTCGCATCGGAGACCGTGAGCCGGAGATCGCCGGAACCGCTCGTCGTCCCGCCGGCGAGCTCGGGCACCTGAGCCGTGACGGTCACCGGGTTCGGTGTGGTGTAGCTCTTGGTGGTCGTGACCACGAGGGTGTCGTCCTCGACCGTGGTGCTGACCAGCTCGACGATGTTGTCGTCGGCCTCGATCTCGGCCGGGGCGAGCGGTCCGGTGGTGACCACCAGGTCGACGGCGCCGTCGAGCCGCACCTTGCTGAAACCACCGACCGTCCTGGAGTCCGAGGCGGTGGTCCCCGAGCCGACGACCTGGTCGTCGGGGTCGGCCCCGGTGACACTGCACGCCGCGAGGGCCAGGACGACGGCGGCCAGGGTGCTGCCTGCGACGACACGGCTCGGCCGCGCGACATCCGTTCGGGTCATCGGCAGTTCCTTCTCCAGCGCGGTCGGGCGTCCCGGGCGACTGGTCGGTGCACACCGCCCGGTTCGACGAGACGCTAGGGCGGTGGCGTCGACTCCGCATCAGGACAAGTGCCCACTCCGCTGCCGACGACGTGGCGCCCGTACGGCGGTCGGTACCGGTTCAGACGTCCTCGCGTACCAGGCCCGGGACGTCCAGCACGAGGTCGGGCCCCCAGGCGCTCGCCGGGGTGTGGAACCCGGGCGTCGTGTCGCCGGCGAGGACGCGACGTGCGCAGGCGAGTGCCGTCGCACCGGACAGCGGATAGGCGTCGGGTCCACGCACGACGGCGGTCGCGGTGCTCCCGTCGACCCCGGTGGCGCTGGCCCAGACCGCGCTGCGGCCACGGGCGAGCGCGTCATCCGACGGTCCTTCCGGGAGGCGGCCTGCCACCCACCGGAGCAGACCGCCGTGCGGGATGCGCATCAGCGCGCGCACGGGCGCGGGAAAGGCCATGAAGGTCTCGTAGTCGGACGCCCCGGGAACGCTCGCGACGAGATCGGCGCGCCACGGGTTCGTCACCACCGTGGTCGGGCCGTCACCGTCACCGAAGTCGACCTGCATCCGGGCGGTGCCGGCCGACCGGGGCACCAGGTTCCCGCCGGAACGCTGCACACCGGGGCGCCGCAACGACCCGAGCACGACGCCGGCGGTACCACGAGAGACACCCCCGACCGTCTTGAGCGCCACCCGCACCGAGCGCGGCTCGCCGACCCGGCGGGCGACGTGCGCGGCGAGACAGTCCGAGGGGACGATGCCGTACCCGACACCGGGCAGCACCAGGACCCCGGCCCGGCGGGCGGCGGCGTCCAGCCCGGCGAGCGCCCGATGCTCCTCGACCTCGCCGGCGAGGTCGAGGTAGTGGGCTCCGGCGTCGACGCAGCGGCGGGCGAGCGGGGCGGCGGTGGCCGAGAACGGCCCGGCGCAGTTGAGCACGACCGTCACACCGGCCAGGTCGAGGTCGGTGACGGCACCGGCCCGGACGTCGAGCCCGAGCGGGTCGGCGACGGCGCCTACCGCCTCGCGTCGACGGCCGGCGAGCACGGGCTGCAGGCCACCGTCGACGAGCGCGCGCACGACGACTCGTCCCGTGTACCCCGTGGCCCCGTAGACGAGCAGCATCACGGACGTCCTCTCTCGGCGATGCGCGACAGTCCGTCGACCCAGCGCTGGTGCTGCCGGCGCATGGTGGGCACCAGCGCCGGCCGGAGCAGCCGCACCGCGGCACCGCGCTGCGTCTCCTCGGTGCGGATGACGGTACCGCCGTCGGCTGTGGCGTCCAGTACCCAGAGGTGGTGCCCTCGTGCCCCGAGCCCGGTGCCGGTCCAGCCCAACCGGGACCACGGCTCGAGCTCGGTGACCTCGGTCGTGACCGGAGCGCCGAAGGTGATCCAGGAGAAGCAGGTGCCCAGTTCGACCTCGGGCCAGGGACCCGACCGGTGCCTGACCCGGCGGGCGTTGCCGTAGTAGGCACTCCACCGGTCTGGTCGCACCAGCCACGACCACACGTCGGCCGGTGCGGCCGCGCTGCGGGCGGTGTTGGCGACGTGCACGTCAGCGCCGAGCGGCTCGTGGCCGGCCGGCCAGGACGGGTCACTCACGAGGCCAGTGTGCTCCATCCCGACATCCCCGCGCGCGGTGGACCGCCGTCGGCGACCTCGCCCGATGGGCGCGCCGCCCGGCGACGCCGCGTTTTGGTACGGACCGCCCGGGTACCCAGGGGTCGACCTCCCGGGAGCGAACCGGGTTTCGACGAAAGGATGTGGTGTCTCATGACCACCGAGACATACACCGGCGGTTCCACGACCGGTACGGACTCCAGTACCGGCGCCGCCACGACCGGTACGGACTCGAGCACCGGCGCCGCCGTCGACCAGGGCAAGCAGTCCGCCTCGCAGGTCGCCGGGACGGCGGCGGACGCGGCGCGCGACGTCGGCCGCGAGACGCGCAGGCAGGGGCGCCAGCTGGTCGACCAGACCCGTGACGAGCTGCGCCAGCAGGCCGGACAGCAGCAGGAACGGCTCGCGAGCGGGCTGCGCTCGCTGGGCGACGAGTTGCGCACGATGGCCGGGTCGGGGACCGAGGGCAGCACCGCCCACTCACTCGTCGACGACGCCGCCCATCGGGTCGGCGACCTCGCCACCTGGCTGGAGCACCGCGACCCGGGATCGGTCGTCGACGAGGCTCGTGACTTCGCCCGGCGGAAGCCGGGCACCTTCCTGGCTGCGGCGGCAGCGGTCGGCTTCCTCGGCGGCCGGCTCAGCCGAGGGCTCGTCGACGAGGCTCGTGAGGACTCGCCCGCGCCGGGTTCGACTCCGTCGACCGGATCCTCGAGCATGCCGGCATCCGGCGGCCCGACGCCCGCAACCGGTGGCACGACGTCCGGCGGCGGCACGTCATCCGGCACGACGTCCGGCGGCGGCACCCTGTCGACCTCCGGCACCACCGCGCTCGCCACGGCGTCAGGATCAGGCGACCCGGTGCCGGGCATCGACCCCGACCCGGTCCCCGGCGAGGTCCCGGGCACCCCGCGCAGCGGCTCACCCACCCAGCCCACGTCGCCGACCGGTGATGTCGACGAGCCGCGCATCGCCAGGCCGAGCGCGCCCGACGGCACACCCACGCCGATCCGGTCCGACGGCACGCTCGGCGTGCCCGACACCCGCCGTGACATCGAGGGGACCCCGTGAGCGGCACCGCACCGGACACCGGTACTCGTCCCGAGCCGTCGCTGCGCTCGGTCGGCGAGCTGCTCGGCGACATCTCCGGCGACCTGTCCACCCTGGTGCGGCAGGAGATGGCGCTCGCCAAGGCCGAGGTCAAGGAGTCGGCGAGCAATGCCGGCCAGGGCGTCGGCCTGCTCGTCGGGGCCGGTGTCGGCGGGTTCCTCGTGCTGCTGTTCGTCTCCGTCTCGGCGTGGTGGGGCCTGGGTCAGTTCATCGGCCGCGAGTGGTCGGCGCTCGTCGTCGCGTTCGTCTGGGCCTTGATCGCCGCATCCCTGGCCACCACTGGCCGATCCCGGCTGAAGCGAGTCGCGCCGGTCGCCCCGCGCACCACCGAGACCGCATCCCACATCCCCGACGCGTTGAGAGGACACGAGTCATGAGCACCTATCCCGAGGACGTCACCACCACCCGTGACGATGACCCGGAGGCCATCCGGCGCGAGATCGAGCGCACCCGTGGCCAGCTGAGCCGCGACGTCGACACGCTCACCGAGAGCGTGCGCCCGAGCAGCGTCGCCCGTCGCACGGCCGACCGCGCGCAAGGCCGGCTGGCCGGCATCCGCGAGTCCGTGATGGGCTCGGCGCAGGACGCGAAGCACGGCACCTCCGGCGTGGCGCACTCGACAGCGGATGCCGCGCACTCGGTGGCCGACACCGTCGGCGACCTGCCGGCCACGGCCCGCCGCCACACCCAGGGCAACCCGCTCGCGGCGGGTGCCGTGGCCCTCGCGGCCGGCTGGTTGCTGGGATCTCTCGCTCCCGCGAGCCGGAAGGAGCGGGAGCTCGCCGGCACGGCGAAGGCCAAGGCCGAGCCGCTCGTCGACGAGGCGAGGTCGGTGGCCCAGGAGTCCGCCCAGCGGCTCGAGGAGCCGGTGAAGGATGCCGCCGCGTCGGTCCGGGAGACCGCGCAGCAGGCCGGTCAGGACGTCAAGGACGAAGGGCGTTCCGCCGCCCAGGACGTCCGCGACACGGCCTCGTCGAGCTGACCGCGAAGGGCTGAGCAGAACGACACGGTTGCCGGGTCGCGGGGCGAGAGGGAACCGCGGCCCGGCACCCGGGGCGTCGCGCAAGGATGGGTGCCGGGCCGCGGGGGAGAAGGCGCCGCGCCCCGGCGCCTGGATCAGGAGCGGCCGAAGTTCTGGGTCCAGTAGAGGCCGTAGTAGCCGCCGCGGCCGATGCCGATGCCGACCGCCTTGTGCGAGCAGTTCAGCATGTTGGCCTTGTGCCCGGGGCTGTCCATCCATCCCTTGATGACGGCGGCGGCCGTCGTGTACCCGGCGGCGATGTTCTCGCCCGAGCCGGCGGTGTAGCCCTGGGCTCCGATCCGGTCCCACGGGCTCCGCCCGTCGCGCGAGGTGTGGCTGAAGTAGCTGTAGCGAGCCATGTCCTCGCTGTGCAGGCGAGCCGCAGTGTTGAGGCGGGTGTCCATCCGTACGGCGCCGCATCCGGCCCGGGCGCGCTCGACGTTGGTGAGCCGGATCGCCTCGGCGACCAGCGGGTCTACCTTGTGCACCCGCTTCACCGTGCGCGTCACCGTGGCCGTCCGCATCGCCGAGGTCTTGACCGCCCAGGAGTGTCGGTCCACCGCAGGTCGCGACGTGTCGGACGCGGCAGGTGCTGCGGCTGCCGGCGCGGTACCGGCGATGGCGGCGAACACGACGGAGACTCCGAGAAGAGACGACGCGCGCAGGAGTCCGAGGTTCGACATGGCAGGTGGCTCACTTTCGACAAAGCTTCGACAGGCCCCTGCTTTCTCGAAGATACGGGCGACAGCTCGCCGTGGCGAAGGTTTCGGCCAAGATCAGCCGTTCGGCCGATGGAAGCCGGTCCGCGGATACCGGAGCTGCCGGCCATCAGGCACGCTGACCTGGCCGTTCGTCCAGTGCACCCCGTCCGGAGGCGATGGTCAGGCGCGGGCGGAGCTACGCCGCCGCCACGCCTTCGCGGCGGCGTGCCGCACGACGTCCCGCCGGCGGCGACCCTCGACAGGGTCCGGCAGCGACAGCCGCGCGACCTTCCAGTACACCGAGCCCGCCTGTCGCCACAGCGTTCCGGTGACGTAGGGCAGGTCGTGGCGCTGCATGAGGTCACGGATGCGTGGGGCGATCTCGGCGTAGCGGTTGCTCGGCATGTCGGGGTAGAGGTGGTGCTCGATCTGGTGGCTGAGGTTTCCGGTCATGACGTGCATCGCCTTCGAGCCGCGGATGTTGCCCGAGCCGAGCATCTGCCGCAGGTACCACTCGCCGCGTGTCTCGCCGTCGATGGAGGTCTTCTCGAACGTCGCGATGCCGGGCGGGAAGTGCCCGCAGATGATGACCGTATTGGTCCAGATGTTCCGCACCAGGTTGGCGACGACGTTGGCGCTCAGGGTGGTTCGCGCCGACCCGGTGAAGGCCGCGAGCGCCGGGTGCGCGACGTAGTCCTTCGTGGCCTGGCGTCTGATCTTCGCGACGACCTCGCGTGCGTCGGCGCGGAACCTCGCCTTCTCCTCCTCGCTCATCCGGTCCTTCGTCGCGAGGTAGCGGCCGAGCTCGAGGTCGTAGGCGGCGATGGAGTACTCGAACAGCAAGGCGTTGCCGACGTGCCAGATCGGCTGGAAGAGGTGGAACAGGCTCCACCGCTGGTCCTCGTCGACACGCAGGATGCCGTAGCCGAGGTCGTTGTCGCGGCCGAGCACGTTGGTGAAGGTGTGGTGGATCTCGTTGTGGCTGTGCTTCCACTGGCTCGACGGGCTCGCGTTGTCCCACTCCCACGCGGTCGAGTGGATCTTCGGGTCGCGCATCCAGTCCCACTGGCCGTGCATGACGTTGTGGCCGATCTCCATGTTCTCGAGGATCTTCGCGACCGACAGGCCGGCGGTGCCGAGCCACCACGCCGGGCGAAACCCCTTGACCTTGACGGCCGAGAGCAACAGCACTGCGCGAGAACCGACCTCGAGGTAGCGCTGAGCCTTGATGACGCGGCGGATGTAGGCGGCGTCGCGGGCGCCGCGGGAGTCCATGATCTCGGCGCGCAGCGCGTCGAGCTCGTGGCCGATGCTCTCGATCTGCTCGGGTGTCAGGTGCGCCGCAGGGTTCGGTCGGCCGGACTTCTTCAGCGCCGGTCGCGGTGGTCGCGGGGCGTCGGACTCCACGCGTAGCCGCGGGTTGATGCCGTGGGGCTTGGTCGAGCCGTGGGCGGGGGTGCGTTCGGGGGCGAGGGTCATGGGGTGGGTTCTCTCGTCTCGCGGTCTGGGTCGGTGGGCGGTCGTCATCCGCGCGGTGCCGGATGACGGTCGGCGGGGTCAGAGGTCGAGCTCGCACTCGCCCGCGACGGCGTTGACGCAGGTCTGCACGCGCAGGTCGTCGCCGGGTTCGGCCACGGTGACGTCGCCGGTGCGCAGGTCGCGGATCGCACCCTGGCGCATCGTCACGACGCAGCCGAAGCAGATGCCCATCCGGCAGCCGCTCGGCATCAGCACGCCGGCGTCCTCGCCGGCGTCGAGGATCGGGGTGGCGCCGTCGGCATCGACGACCCGGCCGGACGCGGCGAAGGTCACCCGCCCGCCGTCACCGGGTTCGACGACGGTGGGCCGGAAGCGCTCGGTGTGCAGCAGGTGGATGACGCCCGCCGCCTCCCAGCACGCCTCGGCCGCGTCGAGCAGACCGGTCGGGCCGCAGACCCAGGTCTCGCGCTCCCGCCAGTCGGGGACGAGGGTGTCGAGACGGTCGAGGTCGAGGATGCCGTGCTGGTCGTCGAGGTTGAGGGTGAGGTCGACGCGCCCGGTGGCGGCGAGGGTGCGGAGCTCGTCGGCGAACATGACGTCGCCGGCGCTGGGGGAGCAGTGCACGTGGGCGACATCGGCGAGCTCGGGCAGGTGGTTGCGAAGCATGCCGATCACCGGCGTGATGCCGCTGCCGGCGGTGAGGAACAGCGTGCGGCGCGGCGCCGGGCTCGGCAGGGTGAACTCGCCGGTGGCCTGGTCGAGCATCACGACGGTGCCCGGCGTCGTGCACCGCACGAGGTGGGTCGAGACCGTGCCGCCGTCGATCACCTTCGGGGTGATGGCGATGCAGCCGGGCGGGATGCCGGCCGCGGCCGCGCCATCGGCGCGGTGGGTGAGGCTGTAAGCGCGCCAGTGGCGCACACCGTCGACGTCGACGCCGATACGCACGTACTGGCCGGGTACGTGGCCTCGCCAGCCGCGTCCGGGCCGGATGACCAGTGTCGCCGAGTCCCGGGTCTCGGGCCGCACGTCGAGCACGCGGCCGCGCAGGTCGGCGCCGGCGCGCATCGGGTCGACGAGGTCGAGGTAGTCGGCGGGCACCAGCGGCGTGACCAGGGCTTCGGCCACCTTGCCCGCGCCGCGCGCCAGCCGCCGCAGCGGACCCGTCGGATGCGGACCGAGCAGCGAGCGGGCCGAGTTCCGAGACGGGTCCGACCGGCGTGACGGCGCCGGAGCAGCCCGGCTCGAGGCCACGGCGGCCCGGTCGACGGAAGGTGCACTCACGTACCCGAGCGTAACCTACGCTTCCGTAACTTACGAAAACGTAACCAGCCGATCGAGCCCACCTCCGGAGCGTGAAGGAGGCGGGCCGGGATCGAGTGAGGTCAGTGGTCGCCGGCCATGAGGCGGCCGATCTCGGTGCGGTCGGCATCCTCCGCCGCCATCTCGGCGACGACCCTGCCGCCGTGCACGACGACGACCCGGTCGGAGAGCGAGAGGATCTCGTCGAGCTCGGCCGACACCAGCAGCACGGCGGCGCCGGCGTCGCGGGCTTCGACGACGCGCCGGTGGATGGCCTCGATCGAGCCGACGTCGACGCCGCGCGTCGGCTGCGCAGCCATCAGCAGCCGCGGCTGTGACGACAGCTCGCGGGCGACGACCACCTTCTGCTTGTTGCCGCCGGAGAGCGACCCCGCGGACTGCATGACACTCGAGGAGCGGATGTCGAACTCCGCACGCAGCCGCTCGGCGTTCTCGCGGACCGCGTCGAACCGGCGCACGCCACGACGCGCGTACGGCTCCCGGTCGTACGCGTTCAGCACGAGGTTGTCGGCGATCGAGTAGGCGGCGACGAGACCGTGCTTCTCCCGGTCCTCGGGCACATGGCCCACCCCGGCGTCGTGCGTGCGGTCGGGATCGGCGCGGGTGAGATCGAGGTCTCCGAGCGTCATCCGGCCGGAGACCACCTTGCGCATGCCGGCGAGCGCCTCGACCAGCTCGCGCTGCCCGTTGCCCTCCACGCCCGCGACGCCGACGATCTCGCCGGATCGCACCGACAGGGTGAAGCCCTCGACCGCGGGGAAGTCCCGGTCGTCACGCACGTACAGGTCGTCGATCTCGAGCACGACATCGCCCGGGCTTGCCGCCGACTTCTCGATCGAGAGCACCACCTCGCGGCCCACCATCATCGTCGCGAGCCCGCGGGCGTCGGTCTCGGCGGTCGCGACCTCGCCGACGACGGCGCCTTGGCGCAGCACGTAGACCCGGTCGGCGACGGCGAGCACCTCGCGCAGTTTGTGGGTGATGAACACGATCGACGTGCCCGAGTTGGCGAGCTCCTTCATCACCGCGAGCAGCTCGTCGGTCTCCTGCGGCGTGAGCACCGCGGTGGGCTCGTCGAGGATGAGCAGGTCGACCTGCCGCGAGAGCGCCTTGAGGATCTCGACCCGCTGCTGGGTGCCGACCGGCAGGTCCTCGACCTCGGCGTCGGGGTCGACGGCCAGCCGGTGCTTGGCCGAGAGGGTGCGCACGAGCTCGCGAGCGGCATCGAGGTCGAGCAGCTGCCCGCCGCGCACCGGCTCGTGGCCGAGCACCAGGTTCTCGGCGACGGTCATCACGGGCACGAGCTGGAAGTGCTGGTGCACCATGCCGATGCCGCGGGCGATGGCGTCGCGCGGGTCCTTGATCGGGGTGGTGTCGCCCTTGACGGCGACCGTCCCGGCATCCGGGGTGATGAGCCCGAAGATCTGGTTGACCAGCGTGGACTTGCCGGCGCCGTTCTCGCCGAGCAGCGCGACGATCTCGCCGCGGCGCACGCTCATCGTGATGTCGCGGTTCGCGTGCACCGACCCGAAGCTCTTCGACAGGCCCCGGATGTCGAGCAGGACCTCGCCGACGTTGCCCTCGCCGAACCCGCTCACCTCCGGCGGCAGCTCGAGGATCGCCTCGTTGGTCACCACCGACTCAAGGTGCTCGGTGCTCGTGTCCAGGTGGAGGTCGACGGCGGCGTGGGTGTCGGCGTGCACGTCGGGAAGCCCGGATGCCGACCCGCCTGCTGTGGCCGGGGACGAAGACCCGCCGGCCGTCGTGGGGGATGACGACCCGCCCGCCACCGTGGGCGTGCCCGGGTCGCGTGTGCCGTCGGTCATCACTGGTCTCCCTTGACGTACGGCTGCCCGACCGCGGCCGGCGCTCGCACCCGCCCGGCGGCCACCGCGAGCACCACGAGCGTCGCGATATACGGGAAGGTGCCGGTGATCTGGGGTGGGATGGTGAACCAGCCGGTCTGCTGGAGCTGGGAGGCGACCGCGTTGACGAAGCCGAAGAACAGTGCCATCGCGAACGCGCGCAGCGGCCGCCACGCGCCCATGATGAGGATGGCGAGGGCGAGGAAGCCCCGGCCGGCGACGATGCCGCGCTCGAACGAGCTCGCGGCATCCATCGACAGGTAGACGCCGGCGCACCCCGCGAGCGCCCCGGCGAGGGTCACGTTCACCAGCCGGACCCGCTCGACGTCGATGCCGGCGGTGTCGGCGGCCGACGGGTACTCGCCCACGGCGCGCGTGCGCAGGCCCCACCGGGTGCGGAACAGTGCGACGTGCACCACCAGCGCGGCGACGATGGCGAGGGTCGCGAACGTGCTGGTGTTCGAGAAGAACACCTGGCCCACGAGAGGTAGCAGCGACAGCCCCGGGATGTCGAACGACGGCAGCGTTCCCGGGAGCACCTGGCCCGAACGCAGGTAGAACGACGTCACCCCGGCGGCGAAGATGTTGAGCACGACGCCGGCGATGATCTGGTCCATGCGCCACCGCACCGTGGTCCAGGCGAGGAAGCCGCCGGTGACCAGTCCGCTGCCGACCCCGGCCAGCACGCCGACGAGCAGCGACCCGCTGTAGGCGGCGCCGAAGAAACCGGCGAATGCCGCGACGATCATCTGGCCCTCGATGCCGATGTTGACCACACCGCTGCGCTCTCCGATGACGCCGACGAGCGCGGCGAGCACGAGCGGGATGGCGTAGTCCCACGCCGAGACGTACATGCTCGGCGCGATGTCGTTCCGCGCCCAGTAGAAGACGTAGGCGGCGACGATGACGACGGCAGCGACGATCAGCGTGCCCCGGTTGCGGTTCGCCCACTCGATCACGGTCACGACCCCCAGTTCGTCGTGGCGATCGATACCTTGTCGGCCCGGCTGCGGAAGATCCACCGTCCGAGCACCGGGATCGAGACCAGCAGCAGGATGACGGCGAGCAGCACGTCGACGATCTCGGGCGTGAGACCCGACGGGAGAGTGGGGGTCTGGGTCGCGAACTGCAGGCCGGCGGCACCGGTGCGCATCACGCCCACGAGGAACGCGGCCGGGATGCAGGCCAGCGGGTTGGCCCGCGCGAGCAGGGCGATGGTGATGCCGTCGAAGCCGAGGGTGCCGGTGATGGCCGGCTCGAACCGGAGCAGGGTGCCCTGAGCTTCGAGCGTGCCGGCCAGCCCGGCCAGCCCGCCGGCGAGGAGCATCGACAGCACGACGGTCCTCGGGATGGAGACGCCGGCGTAGCGGGCGGCCTCGGCGTTCTTGCCGACGGTGTTGAGCCGGAAGCCGAGCGTCGTGCGCGAGAGCAGGAACCAGCACAGCACCGCGAACGCGACGGCGATGACGAAGCCGACCGGGATGCCGGCGACGGCCCCGACCTGCGCGCCCTTGGGGATCAGCTCGGTCTGCGGGAGCTGCAGGTCCCGTGCCGATTCGCCCTGCAGCGGGCCGATGACCGCCCAGTAGGCGAACCCGGCGACGATGTAGTTGAGCATGATCGTGGAGATCACCTCGTGCACGCCCCGCCACGCCTTCAGCACGCCGGCGACTCCTGCGATGACCGCTCCGGCCAGTACGCCGACCACCATGCCGAGCAGCGCCCCGAACGCGCCGAACCCGCCGGCGACGTAGCTGATGTACGCACCGAGCAGCGCTCCGGTGGCGAGCTGACCCTGGGCGCCGATGTTGAACAGCCCGACCCGCAGCGGAAGCACCACCGCGAGGCCGGTGAGCACCAGGGGCGCGGTCTTCTGCAGGGTTCGCGTGAACGCACCGTCGACCACGAGTGCCTCGCGGAACAACGTCTCGTAGGCGTACCCGGGGTTGACGCCCTGGTAGCGGATCAGCGCCGCCCCGATACCGAACGCCGCGGCCAGCGCGACGACGATGACGACGAGACTCTGGTTCGCGACCAGCAGGGCGAGGGCGCCGCCGCGGCCGCCGGGCGGCTCCTCGGGCGCCGGCGCGGGGGCCGGAGGCGGCGTGGCCGCGTCGGCCACCGTCGGGGTCTCGGGCATGGGACTCCAATGTCGGGGGTGCCCACAGTCTGGCCTCTCGCGGCTCGCGGGCAAAGGACTGGAACACGACGCCCCCGGGGGCGGACACCGCGCGGGGTGCCCGCCCCCGGAGGAGGTGCGTCACGGCATCCGTGACCGAAGGTGCCTAGGTCAGAGCTTGACCCCGGTCTGCAGGGTGCCGGCCTCCATCTGCGTGACGATCTCCTCGACCTTGGTCTTGACGTCGGCGGGCACCGCGGAGTCGAGGTCGTGGTAGGGGGCGAGACCGGCCTTACCGACCGTCTGCAGGCCCTCGAACTCGCCGTCCTTCGCTTTCACGGTGAGGTCGGTGACGCCCTCGGTGATGAGCTTCATCGCCGAGGTGACCAGGCACGGCTGGGCGGCGGGCACGGTGTCCCACTGGTCGGTGTCGACCCCGATGCAGAAGGTCGTCTCGCCCGCGCCGGAAGCCTTGGCCACTTCCTGGAGCGCGCCGTTGCCGGTCTGGCCGCCGGCACCGAAGATGACGTCGGCGCCCTGGGCCAGCTGCTTCTTGGCCTCGGCGGCGCCCCACACCGGGTTGTTGAACGCGTTGTCGCCGGCAGGGTGGTACACGGTGGTGACCGCGACCTGCGGGTTGGCCGCCTTCGCCCCGGCCTCGAAGCCCTTCGCGAACTTCTGCACCGGCGGGATCTCGAGCCCGAGCACCTGGCCGAGCTTGTTGGTCTTGGTCATCAGTCCGGCGAGGTAGCCCGCGCCGTAGCCCGCCTGGTCCTCGGGGAAGATCAGACCGGTGACGTTCTTCGCCGTGACCTTGGCCGGGTCGTAGCCCTGGTCGACGCCGATGAACTTCGTGTCGGGCGAGGCCGCGGCTGCGGCCGTGGTGGCGTCGGTCATCAGGAAGCCGACGGTGATGACGACGTCGTACTTCTTGTTGGTGAACTGTGCCATGTTGGCGGGGTAGTCCTTGGGGTCCTGCGTCTCGATGAACTTGTAGAAGCCGTTCGTCTGCTCCTTGGCCGCCAGTGCACCCTCATGGGCCGACTGGTTGAACGACTTGTCGTCGACCTTCCCGGTGTCGGTGACCAGGCCGATGCAGTACACCTCGGCGCTCGCGCAGTTCGAGTCGTCGGTGGGCGCGCCGTCGGCGGCGCCCGTCGAGGTGCTGTCGGAGTTTCCGGTGCTGCCGCCGCAGCCCGCGAGGGCCAGAGCCAGCGCCGCGGGGACCGCGACGAGATAACGGGTGGACTTCATGGACGTAGCTCCTTGCACGGGCGGGTGAGACGCAAGGATGCTACGTCCTGTTCCGCCACCGGCTACGTGCCGTACGGGCGTCGTTGTGCGGTCGTTACCTGCGGTCTCTGCGTCGTGCTCACCTCCAGTCGGCGGGCTGCCCCGACCCGGCGGTTCGCGACCCGACGCTGTGCTGGTCGCCGACCGCCGCGCTCGGCCCGGACGGCGCGCTCGGCGGCATCCGGCCCTGGGCCATCTCCGAGAGCGTGTCGAGCTCTTCGCTCAGCGCGGCGAGCACCGCCTTGAGCTGAGAGTGCGCGACCCGGGCGTACGTGCGCACGTAGTCGAGCTGCTCGAGCTGTTGCCCGCCCTCGAGCGCGACACCGTCACCCGGGACCAGGCCGGGCACGGCATCCGGATGACGCTCGTGCGCGGCCGACTGGGCACGTACGAGGATCTGGCGGTACTGCTCGCGCGCGGATTCCTCGAGGTCGCGCGCGTACGCCTGTGCCTCGGCGACCGCCTCGTCGGCAGCGCGCTGCGCTCGGGCCAGCAGCTCGACCGCGCGGAGGCTGACCTCGGCGTAGCGGTCCTCGACGGTGACGGGCTCGGTCACGAGCGGGCTCCTCCGGTATGGGCGAACGTCGCTGCGTTCGCGGTCGTGCCTGGCTGCGCCTCGTACTCCTCGAACCGGATGGTCCTCGGGGCGGCGGCCAGCGCCTCGAGGCGGGTGGTGGTGTCGCGGACCATCGCCGGCGAGCCGCAGACCAGGGCGTCGTAGGCGGCGCCCATCGACGCCGCGGCGGCGGAGGCGGCGGCGCCCGCGGTGCCACGGACCCCCGGGAACGTCGGGTCCTCCGACACCGTCTCGGTGGCGGCGAGCCAGGGGAGCGTGCGGAGCGCGGCCAGCTGCTTGCCGACGTAGAGATCCCAGGCGAAGCGTGCACCGTGCACCAGGCTGACCCGGCGGGTCGAGCGGCCCTCCCGGTGCGCCTGCGCGATCTCCTCGAGGAGCGCGAGGAACGGGCTGACGCCGGTGGTGCCGGCGACCATCAGCAGGTCGGTGTCGTCGCTGTCGTCGAGCACGAGACGGGTGCCGACCGGGGCGCCGAGCCGCACCCGGTCTCCGACCGCCAGCCGGCGGACCACCGGCCCGCTGAACTGCCCGCCCGGCACGAGCGACACGTGGAACTCGATGGTGTGGTCGGGCCGCGGGGCGTTGGCCGGGCTGAGGTAGCGCCAGACCCGCGGGGCGTGGTCGCTGCTGACCGCGACCGACTGGCCGGCGCGGTACTCGAGGCGCTCGTCGGGCCGCACCGTGAACACCGAGATGGTGGAGCTGGCGCGGGTGAGCTCGACGACCTCGGCGTCCCACCAGGCCGGCTGGGTCTGCTCGGAGCCCTCGGCCGCCGCGACCATCGTGCTCGAGACCACACCGTAGGCGTCGGCCCAGTCGCGTGCCACCTCCTCGGTCCAGGCCGGTCCGAGGAAGTGCTGGAGGGTCCAGAGCAGCGAGGTACCGACGGCGTCGTAGTGCTCGGCGACCACGGAGAACCGGCGGTGGTCGCGGCCGAGCTGCTGCACGAACGGGACCACGCCGTCCAGGTCGTCGACCGAGGACACCACGCGTCCGAGCGCGCCGACGAGCCGGTCGCGTTGCGCGTCCATGGTCAGCGGGAACAGCTCGCGCAGCTCCGGGTGGGAGACGAAGAGGTGGGCGTAGAAGAACGATGCGACATCGTCGCCGTGCCGGGTCACCGCGTGCCAGGTCGCCTTGAGCCGGTCGGTGTCCACCCGGCTCAGCGCTCGGCGGTGACGATCGCCGGACGGACCGCGGCCAGCACCTCGGCGACCCGCCCGAGGATGTCCTCGGGCACCCCCGCCTCGGTGAGGCAGGTGGTCAGGTGGGTGACGACGCGGTCGTAGTCGGCGTCGTCGATGCCCAATCCGGCGTGCGCCTCGTCGAGCGGGCGGCCGGTGTAGGTGTCGGGGCCGCCGAGCACCTTGGTGAGCATCAGGGTTTGATGCCGTCGCAACGTGGGCATCGATGTCTCGGTGAAGTAGTGGGCGAGCTGGTCGTCGGCGACCACCCGCCGGTAGAACTCGTCGACCACGGCCGTCAAGGCCGGGGCACCTCCGATGCGTTCGAAGTCGCTTGGCATGTCGTCCCCTGGCTCGTGATCGTTGGTCGGTCCACACAGCACGCGTCTCATGTCTACACCGGATCGACCGACGATGGCGGGTTCGGTGTGAGCCATCTCGACCGCCGGCTAGCGTCCGCGCGGGACCGTCGCGTGATGTCGCTCCCCCGGGACCACCCGTCATCCGGATGACGCCGACGCGGCACCCGAGGAGGCGGGGAGCATCCCTTCGCGCAGGCGGCGCCGGTGCAGCATGACGAGCACGATGGTGACAGCGAGCATGACGGCGAGCTGGAGCTCGAAGATCTCGATCGAGTTGTGGAGGGCGTGGTACGCGACCGCTGGCCAGATGCTCCCGGTCGAGACGTAGAGGTACCAGTACAGGAGCGCGCTCAGCACCCGGATGAACAACGCACCGACATAGTCGATGTCGAGGCCACCCGCGTCGGAGACGAACAACGGCCCGGCCCAGGCGCCGCCGGTGAGTCCGTGACTGAGGTCGATGTCGTGTACGAACCCGAACACCGCCGCCATGAGGACGACGGCCCAGCCGGTGGGGATGCCGCGCCGGCTCCGGTGCTCCCCGACGGCGCGGACGAGCACGGCGAGCAGCAGGCCGCGGAAGAACAGCTCCTCGGCGAGCGGGTTCAACGGCCACTGTTCGAACTTGTCGTAGATGTCGTCGCCGATGCCGGCCAGGCCGAGCGCGGCTCCTGCCCCGATGGCGACCACCCAGGTGGCGATCACCCACCGACGCACGGTGGGCGTCATCCGGCGACCGAGACCGAGGTCGCCCGGCGTGAGGCTCCGCCACGACAGCAGCATCGAGCCGATGAACCACAGCCAGAGCATGCGAGTGAGCCAGTCGTCCCAGTTCTCGGCGGCGTCCTCGCCGGCCAGGACCGTGAGGAACTCCTCGGCGACGATTGCCCCGAAGGCGAAGACCAGCAGCGCGGTCAGGGCGACGAGCACACCGCCCCACACCCGGGCCGGCGGCTGGGTCGACCGCCATCGGCGGCTCGCCCACCAGGCCACCACAGCGAGCGGGGCTGCGCACCCGACGACGGCGGTCCACCAGGCGAGGGCGCTGCGAGCGACAGCGAGCGGTGACGGCGACAGGAGTACGAGCAGCAGCGTCGGAGCCGCCCCGACGAGCAGCCCGATCCCGGCCCCGCGCGTTCCGGGTGCAGCGTGCCGGCGCAGCGCCTCCCAGCGTCGCGCGGATGCCGGCCTCGCATCCAGGTCGGCAGTCGTCGACTCGCTCATGTGGTGCTCCCTGTCGCCTCTCGTGGGACCGGCGGCCACACGTCGGCCGCGACGCTGCCATACCGGCTGGCGAGTTCGACAGTGGCCGAAACCGGTAGACCGTCCCGCATGGATTCGCGGGTGTGACAGGCCGGCGGGCGTGCCCACCGGTCTGGTGGGCACGCCCGCTGACGAGGTGCTTCCGGCATCCGCCGGGGTGCGGTACCGCTACTGCAAGGGGTTGGTGAACTTGCCGGCGGTGAGCAGCACGCCGAGCTGCATCAGCTCGAACGAGTAGTAGTCGCCGGTGTACGCCGTGGTGAGGGCGTTCCACGCCTCGGTGCGTTTCGTGGTGTCGTTCTCGGCGAGCTGCGAGGACGCGGCGCCGCCGATCATCCAGCCAGCGTCGCTGCCGCACCACGAGCCGATCTTCTTGCCGAACCGGTCGTAGGACTCGCACAGGTTCGACAGGCCACCACCGGAGCCCTCGAAGAAGGCGTTGTAGTCGGTGAGGATCCGTTTCGCGCGCTCGTCGCCGAACCACACGTAGTCGGTGGCGATGCGCCACGGCGCCCGGGCGGTGTCCGAGCTGTACGTGTTGACGTCGTTCACGACGACACCGTCGACGCGGGCCTCCTGCGGCTGCAGCACGACGCCGTCCTGGTCGAGCGACTTGCGGATGATGTCGTAGTTCTTGTCCTTGACGCTCGACCAGCGGGTGTTGCCGGTGAATTCCTCGAACACCGTGAAGTACGCGGGTGAGACGTAGTCGGTGTTGATGACGTCCTTGGGGTTGTTCGCCTCGCCCCGCTCCAGCGAGTTGTCGCTGTGGACACAGTGGGTGAGGATCGCGTCGATGATGTCCTTGGCGTCCTGATCGGTGCCCCAGCCCTTCTTGGCGGCCACGACCAAGGCGAATGCCACGTCGAGATCGCCGTCGGTGGCGTTGTTCTGGTCGGAGACCTGGCTGTTGCTCGTGTACAGCCAAGGCAGCAGGCCGCTGTCGTTGAGGTTGCGCTTGCCGAACTTCCAGATGCCGTCGAACGTCGCCTTGTCGTTGTTGAACACCGAGAGCAACAAGCCGTAGCCGATGCCCTCGCTCACCATGCCGTTCGAGAACTGCCCGCCGGGCGACTCGAGCAGGATCTCCCCGCTCTGCAGGCCTTTGTCGGGCGCGTAGACGAGGTTCTGGCCCTTCCACTTCGCGTAGAGGTCGCCGACGACCTTGTCGGCGTCGACTCCGTCAGGGACGAGCGTGCCGCCGTACGGGTACTCGGCCGCGACGACGTCGGATGCCGTCGCGGCAGAGCCCGAGTCGGCCGGGCCGATCGGGGCCGCTGACGCTGCGGTACCCCCACCGACGGCAGCCACGACAAGCGTTGCCATACCGGCAATGCACTGACGCACTCTCATGGACATTCCTTTACTGGATTGGCGATCAGTCGGTTCGTCGAAAAGCGTTCGTGACCGTACGCATGTACCTACATGTCGGCAACGGGCGGCGGTGAGTAGCGCGGCGACGTACGGTCCGATCGGCGACGTCAGGCAGCACGTGCCTCGCGGGGGTCCTCGGCGAGCAGGTACTCCTGCAGGCCGGGCAGGTCGTCGGTGTTGAGCACGTCGACGTCGGCGGCGACGAGCTCGCGCCAGACTGCCTCGCGTTCCGGCCCGGCCAGGTCAGGAGTGGCCCAGAAGCGCACCTGCTGGCCGCGGGAGTGGGCCGTGGCCACGATCTGGCGGAGCTTCATCCGCTCGCTCGTCGGCATCTCACCCGCGCCCTGCCAGCTGAAGTGGCGGGTCCAGTTGTCGCTGACCAGCGGCATCAGCGTGGTGGGGTTCGGGCCGCCCAGGTCGGTGAGCCGGCCGTCGTAGAAGGACCAGCGGGTGCGTGCGGCCTGCATCGCCGGCAGGTCGCGGTTGCCGGAGACGACCGCGGTGACCGCGCGCTCGCGGACCCGACCCTCCTGGTACGACGACATCATGAACCGGTACTCCCGCAGTTGCGCCTCGAGCACCGGCCAGGCCGCCGCGCCCTCCGACTTCACGTCGACGAGCAGGCGCAGGCTCTCTCGCCACCTCGGGTACACGCGGCCACGGTTGGCATGGACTCGATCCGCCAGCGGGTCGAGGTAGGTGCTGCGCAGCGTGCGGGTGAGGTCGGGGGCATCGTGCCCGATGTACAGCTCGCCGTCGACCAGCCACACGTCGGCCTCGACCGAGGTGAATCCGTGGTCGAGGGCGTCCAGCAGGGGCCGATCGTGGTCGTAGTCGTTGTGGGCGTGCGCGCGCTCGAGGGGCTGCACGTGCGAGTGGTACCCAGGATGTGCAGCCGCGTCCGCCGGGGCTATGCCGACGCCGCCGAGGAGGAGCAGCGAGCCGAGGGTGGTAGCGAGGATTCGACGGGTGTTCACGATGGCTACGGTGCCGGGCTCGGAGAGCCTGCGAGCGGACGTCACATGAATGGTGAGTGACGCACCGGTGCAACGTCGTCGGCCGACGGGTCAGAACGACCCGCCCACCAGGGCCCGGCCCGCCGTGGTCTCCGGTGCGGCCGGCTGGGTGACCCCGTTCAGCTCCTGCAGCTTGGCCTTGAACAGCGTGCCCTGAGCGGTGGTCTGGTAACCGCAGTCGGACTCGCAGGTCAGCAGCGGCGGCGCCCAGGACTCGTCCCACGCCCACACCGTCCAGCTGACGTCGTTGTCCTCGAGGTACTGCACGATCTGGTTGCCGTAGGCGCCGGGCGAGGGGTCTTCCCACGCGCTCTCCTGCCAGTTGTCGACGCACGAGGTGCTCTCCGGCGGCTGGGTGCAGAACCCGATCTCGGTCGCGAACATCGGGTACCGGTCCTTGACCGCGCCGATCTGGCCCTCCCAGTCCCGCTTGTTCGGGTAGGGGTGGGTCGTGTAGACGGTGTTGGGGTCGGAGACGGGGTTCGCCAGTACCGGCTCGCTCTGGTAGGCGTAGTCGGTGGCGCCCACCATCACGGGGTGTTTCGTGTCGTGCTGGCGGACGATGTCGACGACGGTCTCGATGAAGTCCTTGTGGCGGCCCCAGTCGGCGTCCCAGTCGCCCCATCCGGTCGGCTCGTTGTAGAGCTCGTAGCCCATGATCCGGGGCTCGTCCGCATACCGCTGCGCGGCCTGGCCCCAGAACGCCCGAACCCGGTCGGCCTCGGCCTGGTCGGCCTCGGGGTCCCCGATGCCGTGGTAGTCGAGGATCACGTACATGCGGTGCTGCTCGGCCCAGTCCAGCGCCTGGTCGATCAGCGCGAACCCGGCCTCGTCGCCGCGCTCGCGGAACCGGTGGTCGATGATCGGCAGGCGCACGGTGTTGATGCCCCAGCGCGCCATCTCGGCGAAGGTGGCCTCGTTCCACTCCTGTGGCTGCACCCACGCCCAGCTGGCGATGTCGATGCCCGAGACGCCGCGGAAGATCACCTCCGTTCCGTCCTCCTCGCGCACGATGTCGTTGCCGTCGGCGCGGAAGAACTGCGGGTAGGTGCCGTCGGTGGCCTTGACCGGCTCGCCGTCCTCGTCGGCCGTCGCGGCGAGTGAGCCGGATGACGGTGCTGCGGTGGTCGGTGCTGCGGTGGCCGGTCCGGCGGTGACCGCCAGTGCGCCGACTCCCAGTGCGAGTACTCCCGAGGCGATCGCGGCGAGCAGGCGCCGGTGTCGTGTGGTTCGTCGTGTCACTGCGTCTCCTTGGTCGATCGTGCGATCGAACAGCGGTGTGGGACCAGGCTCTTCGTGCACGAGGGGGCGGCGCTCGGTCCGGGGACGCGACAGACGCTAGGAGTCGTCCAACTGAGCAACAACCGTCCGCCCTCAGGTGGTCGCCGGCGTACCCTCGACGGCCTGGACGCGACGCGACCGGCATCCCGTCGGGTGCGGGACGCCGGTCGCGATGCGCTGCCGGTGCCAGAGGGCGAGGGTGCCGGTGGGCTGGGACGCCGCGGCCGTCATCCGGACGATCGGATGACGGCCGCGGCCTCGTCGGGGCGGCGCGGGGTGGGTCAGTTCGTCGCCGTCGGCGCCGGCTCGGTGCCGTCGGGGGAGACGTCGGCGATGGTCGCCTGGGCGTTGCCTACGCGGTACTCGTCCGTGACGTACTGGATGGTGTCGGCGACATTGTTCGGGTCGCCGGTGTAGATGCCGGTCTTGAGGTTGGGCTCGATGCCTGACCACCACGTGGCTCCGGTGTAGTCGAGTACCTGCGTCCAGGCGCCGCCCTCGGGCTTGACCCAGAGGTTCAGCACGCCATCGGTGCCTGCGGTGTGGTCGACCTCGAGCACGATGTCGAGCCAGCCGCCCTTCACGGCCGAGACGTCGAAGAGGTCGTCGAACTTCTCGCAGGTGTTCTCGCTGGTCGAGCCGCCCGGGCTGGTCTGTCGCTGCAGCGTGTACCCGAGCTGGCCGTCAGAGGCGACCTCCATGTAGTGGCCGACACCCGAGCAGGGCATGTCGCTACCGCGCTTGTCCGGCCACGCCGACATCTGCATGATCAGCGACGCGTTCTCGCCCGAGCCGTCCAGCGGCGCAAAGTCCTCCGGGATGTAGGCGGACCAGCTGTAGAGGTAGCGCTGGTCGGCGTCGAGCTTCTGGAACGAGAGCTCCGCGCGCTCGCCGCACGGCTCCATCCGGTGCTCGAAGGCGACCGAGCCGGCACGCACCGGCGTTCCCACCTCGGTGATCGACTCGCCGCCGGCGCAGACCTTCGACGAGTCGCCGTAGTTGATGCGAGCGGTCAGGTCCTCGGTCATCTCGTAGACGAGGTTGTCGCGTTCGACGGCCGCGACCTGCGGGCCGGCCGCGACCTGCGGCCCGGGATCGGGGGCCGACCAGGCGGCGAGCGGGCCGAGCCCGAGGGTGAGGCCGAGCGCGACGGCCGCGCCCGAAGCGGCCCGCACGGCATGGCGGTGGACGAGCATGAGGGGTCTCCTTCGATCGTGGCTGACCGCCGGGCAGGGACGGAGGCCGGCCCGCCCGGCGATCGGTTCGGGGGCGCACCCCTTCCTACGGACGCCACTACTCACACACAACCCGGCGACACAACGAGGACGGCGCGATCGAGTGGCTCGAACCCGACCTCGTTCAGCAGCAACCGTTCTCGCCATCGGGTGCCATCGGAGTCGGGTCGTCGTCCGCGCCGTTCGCGGGCGGTGACTCGACCTGGTTCCGCAGGCGCGGCCCGGGCTGCATCTCGCCGGGATGGAGATCGCCTCGTCCGAGAGGACGATGTACCGCAGCAGCGGTACGATGTCGTCATGACGACGCGATCCACTTCTTACCGGCTCGACCCTGACGTCAAACGCCGGCTTGCCGAGCAGGCCCGTCGCGAGGGCATCAGCGAACGTGCGCTGGTGGAGCGGCTCGTCAGCGAGGGCCTCGACGTGCTGCACCACCCGGGCATCGTGTACCGAGACGGCCGCAGCGGTCGCCGCGCAGGGCTGGCCGCCGGCCCGGACGTGTGGGAGGTGATGTCGGCTCTCCGCAGCACCACCGGCACGCCCGAGCAGCGAGTGGCCGCGCTCGCGGAGCAGTTCGGGCTGCATCCACGGCACATCCGGGTGGCGGTCGACTTTGCTGCGGCCCATCGCGCGGTGATCGAGAGCGAGGTCGACGCCAACGAGGCCGCCACCGAGCGGGAGCAGCTGGCGGCACGCCAGCGCGACGACCTGCTCGCCGGATGACGGTGCGATTCCTGCTCGACGAGATATTCCCGCCGGCGACCTGTCCGCTGCTGGCCGACATCGGGCACGACGCGGTCCACGTGCGCGACATCGGCCTCGACGGCCGGCCCGACTCGGAGGTCGCCACCGCCGCCGTGCAGGAGACCCGCGTGTTCGTCACCGAAAACGTCAAGGACTTCGCCGGTGAGACCGATCTCGTCATCCTCTGCCTGCGTAAGCCACACCCCTTCGGCGGCAGCCTGTCGTCGTGGGTGGCCGACAGCATCGACACCTGGGCGCGAGCGAATCCCGAGCCGTACCACGGGCTGCACTGGCCGTGAAGTCGCCGGCCGCCCGGGCGTCTGGCTGCCTCACCTGGGTGAGGCAGCCATCGGCACGCCGACCGCTACCGACGTGCCGATGCGGTGAAGGTGGGTTCGGCGCGTCCGCTCAGGTGTCGGGCAAGCGCTAGAGCGGCGAGGAGGACGAGCCCAGCCTGGACGAGGTGAGGTATCGGGAGGGGCACCAGCACCGCGTTGGACACGTTGTGCACCATCGCGGCGGCCCATACCGAGCCGGTCGCGTGCCGCACGATGGTGACGGCGAGGCAGAAGAGCACGAAGGCGACGATGCGGTCGGGCTCGGGTGCGAAAAGGTACGGCTGTCCGGATCCGTCGGCGAGCACGACGTGGGCGGCGGCGAAGAGCACCGTCGAGCAGACGAACCCCCACCCGAGCCCGATGCCGTACACGCGCCACGGCATGCCGAACGCCCGGTCGAGGAGGAGCAGCAGCACACCCCGGTAGAACAGCTCCTCGTCGAGCCCCGGCATCGACAGCTGGAAAGTCGTCTCCTCGACCGACTGGTCGACGGTCGTCCTGAGGAGGAAGGCGAGCGGGATGACGACCACGGCGTAGATCCCGAGCAGCCACGACCAGCGGCCGACGCGCAGCCGGGTCGTGACACCTGCGTCGGCGGGCCGGGCGAACGTCATCCCCCGGACCAGGAGCAG
>JBOFLR010000044.1:0-8929 GCA_051657965.1 Dermatophilaceae bacterium | reverse complement strand
GATCTGCGAACTCGTGCCGGCCGGCCAACCGTTCTGCGAGGTCGCTGCGTGGGCGGATGTCGTCGTAGCGCCGACGATGCCGCCGCCGAGGACGATGCCGCCCGCCGCACGCATGACGGTGCGCCGGTCGGTGCCCTCGCGAGTCCGCGACCCTCCCGCGGCGTCGCCGTGGTCGTGCCCGCAGCCGCTTCCGGCGGCGTGTCGTGCCTGGTACATGTCCTGCCCCTTCGAGACGAGGTACGCCGGCCGGTCGCCCGCGCGCGCTCGACGCTAGGGACGGGGCGGCCGCGTGGTCGATGGGGAGCACTCCCCGCCGTACGCGTCGGCCCGACCCGTCTGGTCCGCCGCCACGACCCCGCACGTGCCGGCTGCCGGTTCGCGCGGCCTACTCCAGCCATGACTCCGCACGTGTCGACAATGCGTTCCGCAGCTCGTGCACGAGCTCCCAGCGGTGCTGGTGGCCGATCGGGGTGCCGAACGGGAACGTCGCGAACCCGTGCGGCACCCGCAGGTAGTTCGTCAGCCGAACCGGCACCCCCGCGGCCCGCAGCGCGTCGGCGTAGCGGATGCCGTCGTCGCGCAGCGGGTCGAGGTCGGCGGTCTGGACCAGGGCGGGCGGCAACCCGTCGAGCCGCCCGTGCAGCGGCGAGAGCAGCGGGTCGGTGAGGTCGGCGTCGGCCGGCACGTAGTGGGCACGGAAGGCGAGCATCGAACGCTCGGTGAGGATCGCGGCGTTCGCGTGTTGCCGGATCGACGGCGAGGACATGGTGAGGTCGGTCGCCGGGTAGACCAGCGCCTGGTGGCGCAGGTTCGTCATCCCGGCATCACGCATGACCTGGGCGACCACGGCAGCGAGGTTGCCGCCCGCGGAGTCGCCGGCGACCGCCATCCGCGTGGTGTCGGCGCGCAGCACGTCGCCTGACGCCGCGACCCAGGTCGTGGCGTCGACGCAGTCGTGTACCGGCACCGGTGCGGGGTGCTCGGGCGCCATCCGGTAGTCGACCGAGACGACGACACATCCCACCTGGGCGGCGAGGAACGTGCACAGCGGGTCGTGGTCGACGACGTTGCCGATGACCCAGCCGCCGCCGTGGAACCACATCACCACCGGCACGTCCGTGCGCGCGTCCCGCAGTGCTCGCGGCCGGTAGACCCGCAGGGGTACGGAGTGCTCGTCGCGCGCCGGAGCCGTGCCGTACGTGATGCCGACCGTGCGGTCCGGGCGCCCGAGCACGCGCTCGGCCAGCCGCCCGGTCGGCAGCCGGCCGGCGCGTGCGCGGTGGATGCCGCCCAGGTCGAGCCGCTCGACGGGCCGCCCGGTGACCCGGTCCACCACCGCGACGAGCGTGGTGACGGCGGACATGCCGCGGAGGTCGCGCATGCACGGAAGTATGGTCGGCGCATGACGGTACGCCGGGTGATGGGCATCGAGACCGAGTACGGGATCGTCGTCCCCGGCAACCCCGCGGCGAACCCGATGCTCGCCTCCGGCGACGTGGTCAGCGCCTACGCCGCGGCGCGCGGCATCCGGCCGGCCAGGGCCAGCTGGGACTACGCCGACGAGGCACCGCTGCGCGACGCGCGCGGGTTCGACATGGGCCGCGGTCAGGCGCACCCGAGCCAGCTCACCGACGTCGAGGACCCTACGCTCGCCAACGTGGTGCTCACCAACGGCGCCCGGCTGTACGTCGACCACGCCCACCCCGAGTACAGCTCCCCGGAGGTGACCACCCCCCGCGCGGCGGTCACCTGGGACCGGGCCGGTGAGCTCGTCATGCGCACTGCCGTCGCACGCCTGGCCACGGTGCCGCCCGGGGTCAACCTCTACAAGAACAATGCCGACGGCAAGGGCGTGTCGTACGGCACCCACGAGAACTACCTCATGTCGCGGGCGACCCCGTTCGCGCACGTCGTCAAGCACCTCACGCCGTTCTTCGTGGTGCGGCAGGTGATGTGCGGGTCGGGCCGGCTCGGCATCGGCGTCGACTCCCGCACCCCGGGCTACCAGATCGCCCAGCGCAGCGACTTCTTCGAGGTCGAGGTTGGCCTGGAGACCACGCTCAAGCGACCGATCATCAACACCCGCGACGAGCCGCACGCGCTCGCCGACCGGTACCGGCGGCTGCACGTCATCCTCGGCGACGCCAACCACTGCGACGTCGCGAACCTGCTCAAGATGGGCACCACCTCGCTCGTGCTGGCGATGATCGAGGACGACGTCATCCACCAGGACCTCTCCGTGCGCCGCCCGGTCGCCACCTTGCACGACATCTCCCACGACACCACTCTCCAGGCCAAGGTCGAGCTCACCGACGGCCGGCGGATGACGGCGCTCGAGCTGCTGTGGGAGTACCACGACCGGGCGGCCGCTTACCTCGAGCAGCGCTACGCGGGCGAGCCCGACAGCGACACCGCCGAGGTCATGCACTGGTGGACCACGGTGCTCGACAAGCTCGGCCGCGACCCGATGGAGGCCCGCCGCGAGGTCGACTGGGTGGCCAAGCTCGCCGTGCTCGAGGGCTACCGCGAGCGCGACGGCGTCGGATGGGGCGACCCTCGCCTGAAGGCGGTCGACCTGCAGTGGTCCGACGTCCGCGCCGACCGGGGGCTCGCCCATCGCCTGGTCGCGGCGGGCCGGCTCGAGGTGCTCGTCGACGAGGCCGACGTGGTGCGCGCCGTCGACGAGCCGCCCGAGGACACCCGGGCCTGGTTTCGCGGCACCTGCCTGCGCCGCTTTCCCGACGACGTCGTCGCCGCCTCGTGGGACTCGGTGATCTTCGACGTCGCCGGTCAGCACACCCTGCAGCGGGTGCCGATGCTCGAGCCGCTGCGGGGCACCCGGGCCGGCGTGGGCGAGATCGTCGAGGCCGCGCCCGACGCCGCAGCCCTGCTTCGCGCGCTCGCGGCGAACGACGACGGATGACGCCGAGCTGGCCCGCGTAGACAGGCGTGTGGCCGCCATGGCGTCGAGACTGGTGGACGGCGTCCACAATTCCGACGCCGGTGACGCATGTGGCTGCCATGGCGTCGAAACGCGTCGGAGACTGCAGCGGGGCGGGCGCGGAACCGGGGGTATGCAACGTCTAGGCTCGTCGTAGTCGAGCATCCGTTCAGGAGGGTCACCATGGCTGGCCAGGAGCAGATCAAGCCGCAGCGTCGCGACGACGGTCCCGACGACGACGACGCGCCGGAGCCGGCTGCGGCTGCGCCGGCCGCCCAGGCCGGTGAGATCGACGACATCCTCGACGAGATCGACGGGGTGCTCGAGAGCAACGCCGAGGAGTTCGTCCGCGGGTTCGTCCAGAAGGGCGGCCAGTGACCTCGGCTGCCGATGGAGGGCGGCTGCCCTCGGCGTACCTCGTTCCCGGCTCGTCCTCGTTCTCCGACTTCCTCTCGGCGCACGCCCCGACACTGCTCCCGTCCAGGCGGCCGCTGCCGCCCGGGGCCGCCCTCGACGCGCCGCACGGCACGACCATCGTCACCGCCACCTGCGCCGGCGGCGTGGTGATGGCCGGTGACCGCCGCGCCACCATGGGGAACCTCATCGCCAACCGCGACATGGAGAAGGTCTTCGCCACCGACGACTTCAGCCTGGTCGGCATCGCGGGAACCGCCGGCCTGGCCATCGAGCTGGTGCGGCTGTTCCAGGTCGAGCTCGAGCACTACGAGAAGATCGAGGGCACGCTGATGTCGCTCGAGGGCAAGGCCAACCGGCTCGCGTCGATGATCCGGGGCAACCTCGGCATGGCGATGCAGGGCCTGTCCGTGGTGCCGCTGTTCGCCGGCTACGACATCGGCGACAGCCGCGGTCGCATCTTCTCCTACGACGTCACCGGCGGGTGCTACGAGGAGCACGACCATCACGGGGTCGGCTCCGGCTCGCTGTTCGCGCGAGGCGCGATGAAGAAGCTGTACCGCCGCGACCGCCCGGTCGACGACGTCGTGCGCATGGTGGTCGAGGCGCTCTACGACGCCGCCGACGACGACTCCGCCACCGGTGGCCCCGACGTCGGGCGGCGCATCTGGCCCACGGTCGGCGTCGTCGATGCGGACGGGGCGAGGTTCGTGGCCGACGACACGGTGGCGGCGGTGGTCGACGACATCGTCGCGGCCCGGGTCGGCAACCCCGGAGGTGCGCGATGACCGCCGGGATGCCGTTCTACGTCAGCCCGGAGCAGCTGATGAAGGACCGTGCCGACTTCGCGCGCAAAGGCATCGCGCGGGGCCGCTCGGTGGTCGTCCTCGCGTACGCGGGCGGCATCGCGTTCGTCGCCGAGAACCCGAGCCGGGCGCTGCACAAGGTGTCCGAGATCTACGACCGCATCGCCTTCGCGGCGGTGGGCAAGTACCCCGAGTTCGAGAATCTCCGGGTCGCCGGAGTGCGCTACGCCGACCTGCGCGGCTACTCCTACGACCGCTCCGACGTCACCGCACGGGGCCTGGCCAACGCCTACGCACAGACGCTCGGCACAGTGTTCACCCAGGAATCCAAGCCGTACGAGGTCGAGCTGGTCGTCGCCGAGGTCGGCAGGACCGCCGACGAGGACCAGATCTACCGGCTCACCTACGACGGCTCGGTGGCCGACGAGCAGGGCTATGTCGCGATGGGCGGTGGGGCGGAGCAGATCGACGCCGGCCTGAAGGAGTCGTGGCGGCCCGGGCTGGAACTGTCGGAGGCGCTGGGCCTGGCGATCCGGCTGCTCGGCGGAGAACCCAGTGGCGGGGAGCAACGCCAGCTCGCGCCCGAGCAGCTCGAGGTCGCGGTACTCGACCGCACCCGGGCACGGCGGATGTTCCGGCGCATCCAGGGCGCTCCGCTCGAGCGGCTGCTCGGCGGCGGCGCCCCGACGAGCGAGGTCCCGAACGGCGACGACCAGCCTGGGGACTCCGCGCGGAGCGCCTCGTCCAACCCGCAGACCCAGCGCACCGAGCGCGAGGACGGCGCCGGACCGTGAGCAGCACCCGTGGTCGGCGCCGCATCTTCGGGATCGAGAACGAGTACGGCATCACCTGCTCCACCGCGGGCCAGCGCACGCTCACCCCCGACGAGGTCGCGCGCTACCTGTTCCGCAAGGTCGTCGCCTGGGGTCGCTCGAGCAACGTCTTCCTCACCAACGGGTCCCGGCTCTACCTCGACGTCGGGTCCCATCCCGAGTACGCCACCGCCGAGTGCGACTCGGTGCGTCAGGTCGTGACGCACGACAAGGCGGGCGAGCGGATCATCGAGGGCCTGGTCGTCGACGCCCAGCAACGACTCCAGGAGGATGCCGTCGCCGGCGACATCTACGTCTTCAAGAACAACACCGACTCCGCGGGCAACTCCTACGGGTGCCACGAGAACTACCTCGTGACCCGCGCCGGCGAGTTCCAGACCATCTCCGACACCCTCCTCCCGTTCCTCATCAGCCGTCAGATCACCTGTGGCGCAGGGAAGCTGGTAGCCACGTCCAAGGGCGCCTCGTTCGCTGTGAGCCAGCGCGCAGATCACATCTGGGAGGGGGTGTCGTCGGCCACGACGCGCAGCCGCCCGATCATCAACACCCGCGACGAGCCGCACGCCGACGCCGAGCACTACCGCCGGCTGCACGTCATCGTCGGCGACTCCAACATGAGCGAGACCACGACGATGCTCAAGGTCGGGTCGGCCGACCTGGTGCTCCGGATGCTCGAGGCGGGCGTGCCGCTGCGCGACCTGACCCTGGAGAACCCGATCCGCGCCATCCGTGAGATCTCCCATGACGTCACCGGGCGGCGCACCGTGCGGCTCGCGGGAGGTCGCCAGCTCAGCGCTCTCGACATCCAGCGCGAGTACCAGGCCAAGGCTGCGCAGTTCGTGCAGCGCGAGGGGGCGGCCGACCCGCTGCACCACCGGGTGCTCGACCTGTGGGACCGCACGCTGACCGCGATCGAGACCGGCGACCTCGCACTGGTCGGCACCGAGATCGACTGGGTCATCAAGTACCGCCTGCTCGACGAGTACAGCAGCCGCCACGGTCTTCCGCTCGACCATCCGCGACTCGCCCAGATCGATCTCGCCTACCACGACATCGACCGGCATCGCGGGCTCTTCTATCTACTGCAGCGGCGCGGCCGGGTGGCGCGGGTGGTCAGCGACCCCGAGGTGTTCGAGGCCAAGGTCCACCCCCCACAGACCACCCGTGCGCGGCTGCGGGGCGACTTCATCCGAGCGGCTCAGGAGCACCGGCGCGACTTCACGGTCGACTGGGTGCACCTCAAGCTCAACGACCAGGCGCAACGCACGGTCCTGTGCAAGGACCCCTTCCTCGCCGAGGACCCTCGCGTCGACCGCCTGATCGAGGGGATGACCGCTTGACCGACGCCGATACCGACCGAGCCGGAGGTCGCCGTTCAGGTTGCTCCAAGGTCGGCCGTTACTCTTGGACGCTGTTGCCTCTACGCATGGCAGCCTCCCCGAACCGAAGGTCTCCTTCCGTGGCCCACCGCCTCAGCACCGTCCTGTCCGCCACCGTCCTCGCCTCAGCGCTCGTGCTCACCGGGTGCGGTGAGGAGGCCGCCGAGGACGAGCCCTCCTCCGCGGCGCTCGCCGCCGTCACCGTCGGAGGCACCGACGTCAAGAAGAAGCCCACGGTTACCGTGAAGTCCCCGCTGACCGTCAGCCGTACCGAGTCCAAGGTCGTCACCGACGGCACCGGCGCCGAGATCGCCAAGGACGACCTGGTGTCCGTGCAGGCCGTCATCGTCAAGGCCAAGGACGGCAAGGAGGCGCTCAGCACCTGGGAGCAGGGCACGGTCGGGATCGACCTCGGTGCCAAGGACCTCTTCGCCTCCTTCCGTAACCAGATCCCGGGCAAGAAGCTCGGTTCGCGCATGGTCATCACCTCGACGCCGGCCGACGCGTTCGGCGAGCAGGGGAACCCCGATCTCGGCATCGCCAAGGACGACCCGGTGGTGTTCGTGCTCGACCTGGTGTCGGCCACCAAGGTGCTCGACGAGGCCACCGGCACCGCGGTGCCGCCGAAGGCCGGCCTGCCCACGGTGCGGATGAACGACGGCAAGCCCGCGACGATCACCGTGCCGAAGGGGGCCAGGGCGCCGACGAAGACCGTGGTCCAGCCGCTCATCCAGGGCAAAGGTGCGGCCGCGACGAAAGGCCAGACCGTTCGCGTGGCCTACACCGGTGCGCTCTGGCGCAACGGCGAGGTGTTCGACTCCAGCGCCAACCGGCCGGAACAGCCCTACTTCGAGTTCCAGCTCGGGCAGGGCGGCGTCATCAAGGGCTGGGACAACGGCCTGACCGGCCAGAAGGTCGGCAGTCGCGTGCTGCTTGTCGTCCCGCCCGCCGACGGGTACGGCAGCGCAGGCAGCGGGGACAAGATCAAGGGCACCGACACCCTGGTCTTCGTCGTCGACCTGCTCGCTGCGTACTGACCGCTGCGCACCGACCGCAGCAGGTATAGCCCCACCCGACATCCCAGGAGGTAGGCCGATGACCGCGCTCGAGAAGCCCGAGATCGACTTCCCCGGTGAGGCCCCACCGGCCGAACTGGTCAGCGAGGACCTCACCGTCGGCGACGGTGCGGAGGCGGTGGCCGGCAGCACCGTCTCGGCGCACTACGTCGGTGTCGCCTACTCGACCGGCGAGGAGTTCGACGCCTCGTGGAACCGCGGTACCCCGCTCGACTTCCGGCTCGGCGCGGGCATGGTCATCGCCGGCTGGGACGAGGGCATCGCCGGGATGCGGGTCGGCGGCCGCCGTCGGCTCGTCATCCCGCCGCATCTCGGCTACGGCGATCGTGGCGCCGGCGACGCCATCGCACCGGGGGAGACGCTGTTGTTCGTCGTCGACCTCGTCGACGTCCGCTGAACAGGTCTTCCGCCGCCATCGGCGGGAGCGTGTGGCTCGCACCGGTCGACCGCTGTCGCGAACGGCCGTGAACTGGCATGCGGCGGAGAGGTCGCCCCGTTCAGCCGGATGACGTGAGGGTGGCCGCGTGCACACCGGCCGCCCCGGCGGCGAGGAACGGCGCGGGGTCGGCGTCGACGCCGCGGCCCATGGTCGACAGCGGTACCGGGCTGTCCCCGAGCGCGTCGAGGATGCCGTCCGCCGGCACCTCGGTGACGGTCAGCGTGGCCGTGGCGGTGCGGACCAGGGCGTCGAGCTGGTGGCGCACCAGCGCGTCGAGGTCGGCGTCGGGGAAGGTGGTCGTGGGCAGGTCGGCAGGGGAGAGGAGCGCCCGTCCGTAGGCGGTGCGGCTGTGGTGGCTGATGCCGCGGTGCCGCTCGCGGCGGTCGGTCCCCGAGACCCGCAACGACGCGACGCTGCGCCCGCCGAGCACCCGGGTGGCGTGCAGCGCGTCGGCGCAGGCCACGCCCGAGTACCCCCATCGGGTGCCGGTGCCGACGTTCCCCGGTCCCTGGGCGACCACCACCACGTCGGCACCCACCACGTGCCGGGCGGCCAGTAGCCCGGTGTGCACGGTGACCGCCTCGTGGTCGCCGCCGAACGACTGCCCGACGGTGAGGCACGCCGCCAACCAGCCGGCGTCGCGCAGCCCGGCCACCGCTCGCGAGAAGGCGGCCGGCAACGCACCGCCGTCGGTCATCACGTAGGCGACCCGGGCGGCGGGACGCACCAGCCGGATGCCGGCCACCACCGCGGGGAGTGCGCTGTGCAGGTCGGCGACCACCACGGGAAGCCCGGCGAGGTCGTCGGCGTCCTGGAGGTCGGCGTGGTGCGGACTGTCCTGCTCGTCGACGGCGAGCAGCATCTGCTGGAGCGGGGTGTACCGCGCCTTGACGATGTGCCCGGGCTCGCTCGGAGCGTCGGGCGGCAGCACGTCGACCCGCGCGACCACGAACGCCAGCCCCCCGGTGCCGAGCCCGCGGAGCAGGGCCGACGCGTTCAGCAGCACCCGCTCGCCGGGCTGGGGCGCACCGGTGACCGCGG
>JBOFLR010000043.1:0-6953 GCA_051657965.1 Dermatophilaceae bacterium | reverse complement strand
CCACGACCTCCCGGACCCGCCGTTCGTCATCGGGGCCGTAGAGCCGGTAGCCTCCCGACGAGCGCCCCGGCCGCAGCAGCCCATAACGGTTCTCCCACGCTCGGAGCAGATGCGTGGTGACGCCGACGCGCGCGGCGAGCTCGCCGATCCGCATCGTCGACGGCGCCGTGGTTCGCATGCCATCCACGGTAGACCGCGGTCAGAGGTTTTGACAAAGCTTTGACAAGACTGGTGGGAGCGGTGGTGGCGACGTCCCCGCCGGCTATCGCCTTCGCCTACGGTGAATGCCTGACGCCGGCACCGACCAGGTCGCCGCACCGGCCCTCAGGAGGAACGGACATGGCCGACACCGCCATCTCGTCGCGCCCGTGTGCGCCCTCGGGCCACGGCACACGACACGGGAACGGCATCCGACACACGAGGCGCGCCCCGCTCGGCCTGCCCCGGTCGGCGCGACGCCCTGTCCCTCCGGGCCGGCCGTGAGCCCGCCTGCCGCTCCGGGCGGCCGCGTCCTGGTCACCGGGGTCACCGGATACATCGGCTCTCGTCTGGTCCCTGCGCTCCTCGAGTCGGGCCGCGAGGTGCGGGTGCTCACGCGCGACCGATCCCGGGTGGCCGACCGGTGGTGGCACGACCGGGCCGAGGTGGTCGAGGGCGACGCCACCTCGCGCGAGGTCCTCGCCGAGGCGCTGGACGGGGTCGAGGTCGTCTACTACCTGCTGCACTCCATGGACGGCGGTGGCGGCTTCGTCGAGCGCGACCGTGACCTCGCCCGCGGCGTCGGCCGGGCCGCCTACGAGGCCGACGTGAGGCGCATCGTCTACCTGTCCGGGCTGCATCCGGATGACGGACCGCTCAGCGACCATCTCGCGTCCCGGGTGGAGGTGGGCGACCTGCTCATGGCCAGCGGTGTGCCCACCGCGGTGCTCCAGGCAGCCGTCATCCTCGGCTCCGGCTCGGCGTCGTTCGAGATGCTGCGCAACCTCACCGAGCGGCTGCCGGTGATGGTGGCCCCCAAGTGGCTCGACAACCGCATCCAGCCGATCGCAGCGCGTGACGTGCTGCACTACCTCGTCGGCGCGGCCGGCCTGCCCGCCGGGGTCAACCGCACCTTCGACATCGGCGGGCCCGACGTGCTCACCTACCGCGAGATGATCACCCGCTTCGCACGCCTGGCCGGCCTGATGCCGCGCACCGTGCTCACCATCCCCGTGCTCACCCCGCGGCTGGCCAGCAAGTGGGTGGGGTTCGTCACGCCGGTGCCTACCGGCCTGGCCAAGCCGCTCGTCGAGAGCCTGCTGCACGAGGTGGTCCGCCAGGAGTACGACATCGACGATCTCGTCGGGCCGCCGCCCGGTGGTCTGCTCGGCTTCGACCGCGCGGTCACCGACGCCGTCGCGGGGGACGGTGCCGACCCCAGGCCCGAACCCGGCACCGTGGACCCGGCACGGATCACCGCGGCCGACCCCGCCTGGGCGGGTGGTCGGCAGCGGTCGGGTGTGTCGTGAGGCTCGCCGACCTCGACCCCGTCGCCGAGCTGCGGCGTTTCGTGCGGGCGGCGCTCGTCGAGCCGGTGCCGCGTGACCACACCGAGAGCGACCGGGCGTTCCGGCGACGGCGGGTGGTCGCGGTCGTCACACTGGCCGTCGGCGCGGGCCTGCTCGGCTGGGCGCTGCGCATCGAGCCGGGGAACGACACGTTCTACGTGGCCACGTTCGCGTTGGCCGCCGTGTGGGCGGTGGGCGCCCTGGTGTCCGGGCCGCTCCATCTGGGGCACGCGCACACCCGCGACGGTGTGGAGAGCCGCGCGGTCGTGCAGTCCCTCGCGCTCGGCGCACTGCTGCTGGTGCTGTTCCTCGCCGGTGCGGTCGTCGTGGCGCAGATCCCGCCGCTGCGCGACCCGGTCCAGCAGCTGCTTGAGCACGCCGAGGTCGGCTCCCTCGCGCTGGTGGCCGCTATCACGGCGGTCAACGGCGTCGCCGAGGAGCTGTACTTCCGCGGCGCGCTCTACGCCGGTGTGGGTCGCCGGCACGCCGTGGCCGTGACGACCGTGATCTACGGGCTGGTCACGGCGTTCTCCGGCATCCCGCTCCTCGTCCTCGCCGCCGTGCTCGTCGGCCTCGTCGTCGGGCTGCAGCGGCGCGTCACCGGCGGCATCCTCGGGCCGATCATCACGCACCTCACCTGGTCGCTCGGCATGCTGTTCCTCCTGCCCCCCGCGCTCGACTTCTTCTCGTGAGGCTTCGCTCGTGACCTTCGACCGGATGACGCACCTTCCCCTCGTCGCGGAGATCGTCCGGGTGACGCACCGTCGCCGGACGACCCACCTCTCCCGGACGGCAGGCCCGTCCCGGACGACGCCTGGAGCGCACCGGTGACCGCGCTGCTCTGGCTGCGCCGCGACCTGCGCCGCCGCGATCACCCGGCGCTGCTCGCGGCCAGGGACGCCGCCGGTGACGGCGATCTCGTCGTGGCCTTCGTCGTCGACCCCGCCCTCTGGGACGGCGGGGGCATGGTGCGGCGGGCGTGGCTCGCGGCCACGCTGGAGGCGACCGATGCGGCCTACGACGGCGCGCTCACCCTGGTCCACGGCGACCCACGCCAGGTGGTGCCCGAGCTCGCCCGGCGGGTGGGGGCGTCATCCGTGCACGTCTCGCGCGAGACCACGCCGGCGGGCCGGCGGCGGGATGACGCGGTGCGGGCACGGTTGGGCGAGGCCGGCGTCCCGTGGGTCGAGACCGGCACGCCCTACGCCGTGGGTCCAGGGCTGGTGACCGGCGGGGCGGGGGAGCCGTACAAGGTGTTCACGCCGTTCTCGAAGGCCTGGCGGCGGCACGGATGGCCCGCCCCGGCCAGCACGCCGCGAACGCTGCCGTTGCGGCACGCCCGGAACGACGCCGAGGCGAGCGCTGCGGTGAAGGCGGCGCTGGCGGCATCCGACCTGCCGGCCATGCCGGATGCCGGCGAGCCAGCCGCGCTGGAGCGGTGGCGGACGTTCCTCGACGGCGGTCTCGACGGCTACGCCGAGCGGCGCAACCTCCCGGGTGTCGACGGCACGTCGCGGATGTCGGCATATCTGAAGCTCGGCGTGCTGCATCCGCGCACCCTGCTCGCCGATTTGGCCGGCCGCAGCGGCACCGACGTCGACACCTTCGTCGACGAGCTGGCCTGGCGGGAGTTCTACGCCGACGTGCTGTGGCAGGCGCCGCGCAGTGCCTGGGCCGATCTGCGACCGGTGCTGGCCGGGATGAAGTACGACGACGACGGTGACCTGGTCGACGCCTGGCGCGCGGGGCGCACGGGGTACCCCGTGGTGGATGCCGGGATGCGGCAGCTGCTCGCCGAGGGCTGGATGCACAACCGGGTGCGCATGATCACCGCGAGCTTCCTCACCAAGGACCTGCACGTGTGGTGGCCGGTCGGGGCTCGCCACTTCCTCGACCACCTCGTCGACGGCGACGTGGCCTCGAACAACCACGGCTGGCAGTGGGTGGCCGGTACCGGCACCGACGCCTCGCCGTACTTCCGGGTCTTCAACCCGGTCACCCAGGGCGAGAAGTTCGACCCCGACGGCGAGTACGTGCGCCGTTGGGTGCCCGAGCTGCAGCACCTGCCCGGCAAGGCGGCGCACCAGCCGTGGGAGCACGACGACGGCTACGCCCATGGGTATCCGGCCCGGATCGTCGACCATGCCGCCGAGCGGCGAGAGGCTCTGGCCCGGCTGGAGGCCACCAAACGCTGACCGTCGTCGTCGGCGGCCGTGTCTGTCGTGGCGGGTCGTGGCCGTCAGGCCTGTCGAAGGCTCGTCGTTCGGCCGGTCGTGAATTGCGGGGAGCCGGGGACGCTCCGCTACCCTGGACGCGACGAGGGGAGTACTTCCCAAGCTCGCGCCGGTCAGTACGTCCATCTGATGGTGGTCTCGGTGCGGCACCGGCCGCACTCGGCGCCGGTGAAGGAGACCTCATGATGTTTCTCGGCTCTGAGGACCCCTGATGATCTCGCTCGTTCCTGCTGCCACGGAGACCCCGGTCGGCACCCCTACGCTGTGGTTCCTGACCATCGGCGCCGTCATCGGCTTGCTGGTGCTCGACTTCTTGATCACCCGGCGTCCGCACGAGGTGTCGATGAAGGAGGCCACCGCCTGGTCGGCCTTCTACGTCGCCATCCCGTTGGCCTTCGGCGTGTGGCTGTGGACCAGCTACGGCGGTGACCGCGGCCTGGAGTACTACACCGGCTACCTCGTCGAGAAGTCGCTCTCGGTCGACAACCTCTTCGTCTTCATGCTCCTGCTCACCGCGTTCGCCGTGCCGAAGGAATACCAGCAGCGGGTGCTGCTCATCGGCGTGGCCGGGGCGATCGTGCTGCGCGGCATCTTCATCGCCCTCGGCGCCCAGCTGATCGCGACCTTCTCGTGGGCGTTCCTGTTCTTCGGCGCCATCCTGCTCGCCACCGCGGTCAAGGTGGGGCGCGATGCCCTGTCGCACCACGACCACGAGGTCGACATCTCCTCCCTGCGCACGGTGCGTGTGCTGCGCAAGTTCTACCCGGTGACCGACGAGTACCGCGGCACCCGGTTGTCGGTGCGCGAGAACGGCCGTCGCATGCTCACCCCGATGGCGCTCGTGGTGGTGGCCATCCTCGGTACCGACGTGGTGTTCGCCATCGACTCGGTGCCTGCCGTCTACGGCATCACCGGCGACCCGTACCTGGTGTTCGCCACCAATGCTTTCGCGCTGCTCGGCTTGCGGGCGCTGTACTTCGTGCTGCAGGGCGCGCTCGGGTCACTCGTGCACCTCGGCCACGGTCTGGCGCTCATCCTCGCCTTCATCGGTGTCAAGCTCGTGCTGCACTGGGCGCACGACGTGTGGACCTGGGTACCCGAGGTGCCCACGCTGCTCTCCCTGGGCGTCATCATCGGCATCCTCGCCACCGTCACCGCGACCAGCCTGTACGTGAAGCGACGCGAGGAGCGGCAGGTGCCGGAAGAGCGCGTCGACGCGTAGGTTTGGCGCCATGAGCGCCGGCGCCCCGTCATCCCATGTCGTCGACGGCCACTGGGGGCGGGGCGAGGTGCTCGACCAGGGCGCGCTCGTGCTGCGGTGGGCTCCGGCCGGTGCCGAGCCGGTGCTCTTCGCCGCCGACGGCCTGCAGGTGGCTCTGGGCAAGTCCCCACACGCCGGTGTCCCGGTGTGCTGGCCGTGGTTCGGGCCTGGCCGGCGGCCGGGGATGGCGCCGCTGCACGGGTTCGTGCGCGGCGCTCCGTGGCAGCTCGTGTCACGTGACGAGGGCCCGGATGCCGCGGTGCTGGAGTACGAGATCACCTCCGAGGAGGCCACCTCGACGAGCTGGCCGCACCCGTACCGGCTGTCACTGCGCGCCACGTTGGGGGCCACGCTCGAGCTGGCCCTGACCACCACCAACACCGGCGGCTCGCAGTTCGACCTGGAGGAGGCGCTGCATCCGTACCTCGTCGTGGGTGACGTGCGCGAGGTGCGCGTCGAGGGTCTCGACGACGTCTCGTACTTCGACAAGGTCACCCAGACCGAGCGCCACCAGCAGGGGCCGGTCGTCTTCACCGGGGAGACCGACGGGGTGTTCCGGTCGGCCGGGCCGGTGGTCGTGGTCGACCCGGTGCTCGGCCGCCGGCTCGTCATCACCACCGAGGGGGCGCGCAACGTGGTGGTGTGGAATCCGGCGCAGGAGAAGGCCGCCGAGATCGCCGACATCGCCCGCGAAGACTGGTCGCGCTTCGTCTGCGTGGAGGCCGCCAACGCCTTCGAGAACGCGGTGGTGGTCGCGCCGGGGGAGTCGCACACGCTCGCCTACCACCTCGCCGTGGAGCCGCTGTGAGCACTGCCGATGCGGATGACGCGGCCGCGCCTCCCGGAGCCGGCGTGCGCCCGGTGCCGGCGCGCGCCCGGCGTCGGCCGGCTCCGTCGACGGAGGGGCCGAACAGATGAGTGCCGCTGTGGCACAGGGTGACTCGTGGCTCGACTCGCCGGCACATCAGGAGTGGCTGCGGCGGGGGTTCGCCGACGTCATCCGGTTCGCGGTGAGGTCGATTCGAGACGGCGGTGGCTTCCACTGGCTGGACGCGCGCGGTTCGGCGCTGCCCGACCGCCGGCCGATGCTGTTCCTCACCGCGCGGATGGCGCACACCTCCGCACTCGGGGTGCGCCACGGCATCCCCGGGTCGGGCGAGCTGCTCGACCATGCCATGGCCTCGCTGCTCGGGCTGCACGCCGACCCGGAGCACGGTGGCTGGCTGACCGAGCCGGGAGCGGTGACGCGCAAGTCGGCGTACGACCACGTGCACGTCGGGCTCGCGGCAGCGACCGCGATGACGGTCGAGCACCCCTCTGCTGCAACGCTTTTCAACCAGGTCGCTGCGGTGGTCGACACGCGATTCTGGGATGCCGACGCACGCATGGTGCGCGAGTCGTTCGCCGACGACTGGAGCGACCCTGAGCAGTACGGCGGTGCGAACGCGAACATGCACGGCGTCGAGGCGTTCCTCGCGATGGGCCTGGCCTCGGGTGACGCCGAGTGGCACCGTCGGGCGCTCGCCGTGGCCGAGCGGCTGGTGCAGGGGTTCGCGCGCGAGCACCACTGGCTGCTCCCCGAGCACTACAGCGCCGACTGGCAGCCGCTGCTCGACTACAACCGCGACCAGCCGGAGCACCCGTTCCGGCCCTACGGCGCCACCCTCGGGCACTCCCTGGAGTGGGCACGCTTCCTGCTCGAGCTCGAGCGGTCGCCGCTGGTGGAGTCACCGCCGTGGCTGGTCGAGGCGGCCGGAGCCCTGACCCGTCGGGCGCTCGACGGCGGGTGGGCGCTCGACGGCCGTCCCGGGCTGGTCTACACCGTGGGGTGGAGCGGCGAGGTGGTGGCCGGCATCCGGCTGCACTGGCCGGTGTGTGAGGGCATCCAGGTGGCGGCCGCGCTGCGACGTC
>JBOFLR010000042.1:0-6602 GCA_051657965.1 Dermatophilaceae bacterium | reverse complement strand
GGACTCGCTCGGAGGCACTGGCAGCGCTGGCGGGTGCGGTCGTCATCCGCGGGCGGTGAGGCCGCCGACCCGGTAGCCGTAGCGGTGCAGTAGCGGCAGGGTCAGCAAGGTGCCGAGCGCCCGGTCGCGCCACGGCATCCGGTGGCGCCACTCGTCGTCGAGGGCGAGCCGGGTTCGACCGGAGGAGTGGCGGTTCGGGTTGCCGGCCACCGTGTGGGTGGGCTCCAGCAGCACCGAGCCGTCGTCGCCGAAGTCCGGACCGTGGTCGCGGCCGAGATGGTCGAGCACCCGCCGCACCGACGCCTCGGGCTCGGCCACGAAGTCCTCGTAGCGCATCAGCAGGTGCCGGTCGCCCGCGGGGAACCAGCGACCGAGCAGGGCGTACCACACGGTCCAGACCAGAGCGCTGCGCCACACCTCGAGCCGCTCCATGGTGGCGCCGTCGTCGCGGTCGCCGGTGGTCTTGAGGCGGCGCCACGAGAAGGCTCCGGCCCGCGGGTCGCGCACGACCGTGAGCACGGTGAGCTCGACCCCGGGGAGTCGTTCGAGCAGCATCGCGTACATCGGGTTCTTCGAGGAGTCGACGACGACGTCGACCCCGTCGAGGTCGGCCACGGCGCGGTACAGCCGGTGGATGTCGGCGTCGTACCGGTGATACGGCACGACCGCCCGGCCGAACGCCGAGCGCAGCAGGCCCTGCGGCGCCCGGAGGATGCGAAGACGGCGAATCAGGTTCTCGTGCAGCGCGATCGGGTCGGGTGGCCGCGCCGAGCCGAAGGCCCGCGCCATGACGTCGGCCCAGACCGGGCACCGGCTGAACGGCTCGCCGCACCCACACCGGTGGTCCTCGCCGACACCGCGCTCCCAGGCGAACCGCAGCTCGCCCGCCGCGAACACGCCGGCCGCCTGGCCCAGCAACGTGCTGACAATCGTCGTGCCACTGCGCCCGGCGCCTCCGACGTAGAGCACCCGGATCGGGCGGTCCCGGGCCACCGGCTCGACGGCCGTGGCGGGCTCCTCGGCGGCCGGCGCGCTCGTGTTCGCTGTGGGGCCCTCGCTCGATGCCCGGCCTTCATTCGACAGCGGGCCCCCACTCGACGCCGGGCTCATCGGCCCACCGGCGACCCGGTGCAAGCGCGGGCGGCGTCGCGGTAGATGCCGTCGAGGCCGTCGAGGTGCGACGCGGCGGAGAAGCCGGTGGCCACCAGATCGCGCGCCGAGCGGCCCATGGCGTGCGCCGCCTCGGGGTCGGCCACCATCGCGGTGAGAGCGGCGGCGAGGGCGGGCGGGTCCTCGGCCGGGACGAGCCGGCCGGTGCCGCCGTCGGTGACCAGCTCGGGCAGGCCGCCGAGGTCGGTGGACACCACCGGCACGGCCAGCGCGAACGACTCCAGCACCGACAGCGGCTGGTTCTCGTGCCAGCGCGAGGGCACCACGGTGGCCACGCACGAGGCGACGAGACGGTGCAGGTCGCGGGTCGTCATCCGGCCGTGGAACCGCACGCGGCCGGGAGCGACACGGTCGGCGAGATCGCGCAGCCGCCCGGCCTCCGGCCCGTCGCCGGCGACGTGCAGCACGACCTCGCCGGGCACGTCGGCCATCGCCCGGATGACGACGTCGACCCCCTTCTCGTGGCTGAGCCGGCCGGCGACGACGAGGTCGCGTCCGGGCCCCGCGGCCGGGGAGCCGGCCGGGTCGACGACGTTGTGAAGCACCCGAACCCGTTCTGCGGCAAGCCCACTGCGGCGCATGACATCGGCGAGGAAGTGGCTCGGGCTGATGAACAGGTCGACCCGGTCCCAGGCACCGACGGCCCGGTGCAGGCCCGACTCGACCGCGAGCACGGTGCTCGCACCGAGCGACCCGCCCTTGCACCGGCGCCGCACCGCGTGCCACGTACCCGACCCCACGCAGTCCTGGCACGGCCGGCCACCGGCGAGCAACTGGTAACTGGGACAGGCGAGCTTGTAGTCGTGCAACGTCATCACCGACGGCACCCCGGCGGCGGCGACCGCCGCCACCACCGCGGGGGAGAGCTGGTGGTAGACGTTGTGGAAGTGCACGACGTCGGGCTCGAAGCGGGCCAGTGCCCGTTCGAGGCCGGTACGGCTGTGCGGCGACCACACCATGCGCGCCGCCGCGCCCAGCCCGGCCAGACCGGAGGGCGCCGGGTCGAGCTCGACGTAGGGGGCGAAGGTGTCCGCCAGCGGGAGCTGCGCGGTGTCGTCATCCGGGTGACGCATGCCCCAGAACCCCACCTCGTCGCCGCGCGCCGCCTGCAGCGCGCCGACGTCGAACAGGTAGCCCTCGGCGCCACCGCGCCGATGCATGAACTTGTTGACGTGGAGCACCCGCATGCCGCTACCGACCCTTCTCGCGCCGCGGGCCAACCTATCGCGGCGACGACGCGTCAGGCGGCACGGCGGGAGATCCCGTCCGCGCGGAATGGCGCGTGACCCGCCCGAGTGGCACTGGGGGTGGCGCGGGATGGCGGGAGAGTCCAGCCGGGTGGCGTGACGATGGCGGGGGAGCCCAGCCGGGTGGCGTGACGATGGCGGGGGAGCCCAGCCGGGTGGCGTGACGATGGCGGGGGAGCCCAGCCGGGTGGCGTGACGGGCAATCCCGCCGATCACCGGTGCGACCCCTCCCGGACCCGTTACGATCGGCGGGAGTCCGGGCGAGCGCCCGCCCGGTCACGATCGAAGGTCCTAGCAGGAGGATCGATGCAGGGGTCAGTCCGGCGCGGGGTCGCCCGCCGGCTCAGGCGCGTCGTCACCTGGCGGCCGCGCAGTGTCGGCACCGAGCCCGTCGACATCGCGGCACTCATCGCCCCGCTGCGCCTCGACGTGCTCGTCCGCGCGCGGTTCCTCGACTGGCTGGAGCCCCGGCTCGACGCCGACCTCGAGACGGTCGCCGCCGAGGCCGGCCACCAGCCGTACGCCGTGTGGTTCCGCCGGGTCGAGGTCGCCCGGTTCCGTCGGCACCTCGCCTCCGACCCCGCGGCGCTCGAGGCGGCCTTCGCCGACCGGGTCCGTCGCACCGCGGCACTGCTCAGGTCGTACCGGGAGCACGGCTTCGACCGCGCGCACCCGGTCACGTTGCGGGTCACCGGCGTCCGTCCGCTCAGCGACTCGGGGCTCACGGTGGCCAAGACGCTGCACGTCGGCGACGGCGGCCACCGGCTGGCGCTGCTCCTGCGCGACGGCCGGCCGTTGGAGCCGGGCATGTACGTGCGTGACCCCCGTCCGATGCCGGTCATCGACAACACCAGCCTGCTGGTCGGGCCGCTCGGCATCCCGGCCGACGAGTACGCCGCGTTCCTCGGCCCATGGTTCGGCGAGCCCGCCGTCACGTCGCTCGCGGCACTGGAGTCCGCGGTCGCCGCCGAGTCGGCCAGCCGGGCAGCCGAGCTGCGCGCCGTCATCCGCACGCACCTGGCGGCGGGGGTGCGTGCCTGATGGCGCGCGGTGACCTGCTCGCCCGGTGGAGCGCGCCGCCGACCGGCCCGGAGTCCCGGCCCCGCTACCTGCTGCGCAAGGCGTTGAGGCACGCGTACTGGGCTCGCACGGAGGGAGTCGGGCGCCTGGTCGAGGAGGACCGCCTCGACCCGCGAGAGCGCATCGGCACCGCGGTGCGAAAGGCTCGGTGGCGTCGGCGCCACGGCGGCGAACCAGGCACGAGCCGGCCGGTGTACGTCGTCGGGCTGCAGCGGTCGGGAACCAACATGCTGCTCCGCGGCCTCGACGCCGCGCCCGAGATCGACGCACGCGGCGAGAACGACCGCGAGCTGTTCGACCGGTTCCGGCTCCGCGAGGGTCACGTGCTCGCCGACGTGGTGGCCCGGAGCCGGCACCGGCTGGTGCTGCTCAAGCCGATCTGCGACTCGCACCGGGTCGACCTCCTGCTCGACGACCCCGCCCTCCCCAGCGGCAAGGCCCTGTGGGTGGTGCGCGACCCCGTGGAGCGAGCCCGGTCGGAGGTCGCCAAGTTCGGACCGGCCAACCTCATCGCGCTGCGTGACATCGCCGCGGGACGGGGCGAGCTGCGGTGGCAGGGCGAGCGGCTGCCGACGTCGAGCGTCGAGCTGGTGCGCTCCTTCGGCACCGCCACGATGACACCGCACACCGCCGCCGTGCTGTTCTGGGTCGTTCGTAACCAGCTCGTGTTCGACCTCGGCCTCGACCGGCGGCCCGACGTGCTAGTCGTGTCGTACGACCGGTTCGCCGCCGAGCCCACCGCCATCATGCGGCGCATCTGTGGCTTCCTCGACTTCGCGTTCGACCCGGCACTGTGTGCTCACGTGGCCCGTCGCGCGACCCATGGCGACGCGCCCCTCGACATCGACCCGCGAGCGCTCGAGCTGGCCCGTGACCTCGACGCGCGGCTGGCCCAGGTCCGCGACGACCAGGCGAGGGTGCCGTGAGAGCGCGCACCGTCGTCCTGCCGCTCGTCGCGGCACTCGTCGCGGCACTCGTCGCGGCACTGACCGCGTGCACCAGCGACCCCGACGCCGACTACGTCGCCCCGTCGACGGGCTCGAGCGAGTCGGTCCCGTCTACGGCCTCACCGCCGGCCACCGGCTCGGCTCCGGCCGCCGCCGGCCCGTTGGGAGCGAAGTGGGACTGGGAGCGCTTCACCGCCTTCGAGCCGTACGTCGAGCGGCTCTCCGGCGGGTCGACGTTCTACGAGCTGGTCTGGTGCCAGGTCGAGGAGAAGCCAGGGGAGCTCGACTGGGCCACTCTCGACCGCATCGCGCGTCAGGCCGAGGAGTCCGGCGTCGACCTCATGCTGAAGATCCGGGTCGGGCAGTGCTGGGCCACCGGCCGGGAGGGTGAGTTCGTCCGCGGCGAGAAGGGCAAGACCGAGTCGGGGATGCCGACGTCGGAGCAGGAGTACACCCGCTTCGTCGCCGACGCGGTGCGGCGCTACTCCCGCACGGTGAAGGTCTGGGCGGTCGAGAACGAGGTCAACTCGCCCTCGTTCTGGGGCGGCACGGTGTCGCAGTACGAGCAGCTCGTGGCGGTCGCGTCGCGCACCATCCGTTCGGTCGACGAGTCGGCCACCGTCGTCGACGCCGGTCTCAGCAGCACCAGCTACGGCGTGGGCATCACCCAGCGCCTGCTCGACGCCGGCGAGGAGCAGGCCGCTGTCGAGGCCTGGAACGCCTACTACGCCAGGCGGTTCGCCGCACGCGCCAACCAGCTGCCGAAGGCCACGGATGCCGCCACGCTGCGCACCGCGCTCCAGGGCGAGCAGCAGCGCCGCAACCGCGAGTACCTGGACGCGACCACCCGGCTGTTGGAGAGCGGCGCGGTCGACGTGCGTCAGGTGCACTTCTACGAGGACGCCTCGGTCGCGCCCGCCCTGGTCGAGTACATCCGGGCCACGACTCCAGCAGGGATGCCGGTGGAGCTATGGGAGGCCGGCAGCTTCGTCCGCAAGGCCGAGCTGCCGCAGGAGGAGCAGGTCGCCGACCTGATCGAGAAGACCGCGGTCTTCCTCGGTGCCGGCTGGCGCAAGGTGATCTGGCTGCCGCTCATCCCCAACCCGGAGGGCCGCAACGCCGACGAACCCCGCACCGGGCTGCTCGACGCCGACGCCACGGTGCGGCCGCTGGGCGAGGTGTATGCCAAGCTCGCCGCAGACGCCCGGGAGGCGAGAGCCGAGGCCGTGGTCCGTGACGGCGTCCGCGGAGTGGCCTTCACGCGGAGCGGCCGCACGGTCGCCTATCTCTGGTCGACGGGTGAGCCGGTCGAGCCAGGAGCGGCGACCACGGTCGAGGCGCTCGTGCCGGGCGCGTCCCCGGGCGACCGGGTCGGCACCGACCCGGTGCGAGTCACCGGTGCTACCTCCGCCGCCGATCTGTGGGCGGGCTGACCGATGTCCTCCGTCGATCCTCGTCGCCTGGTGTTCGTCGGTGGGCTGCACCGCAGCGGCACCACGCCCTTCGCCCGACTGCTCGCCGAGCACCCGGACGTGTCCGGGCTGGACGGCACCGGCGTGCGCGAGGACGAGGGTCAGCACCTGCAGCGCGTCTACCCGAAGGCGAAGGTGTACGGCGGCTCCGGTCGCTTCGCCCGTGACCCACAGGCACACCTCACCGAGGACTCGCCGCTGCTCACCGACGACGCACCACAGGCCATGCTCGATGCGTGGCTTCCCTACTGGGACAACCGCTCTCGGCTGCTACTCGAGAAGTCGCCGCCGAACATGATCATGGGCCGCTTCCTCCAGGCCGCGTTCCCCGGTTCGGCACTGGTGGTCGTCGTCCGGCATCCGGTGACGGTCGCGCTGTCGACCAAGAAGTGGCGCAGCTTCACCTCCGGCGACCCGCGCCGCTTCGAGACGGTGAGCCGCCTGGTCGAGCACTGGCTGATCGCGCACGACATCCTCGCCCGCGACCTCGAGCAGCTGCCGCGCGCGCTGGTCGTGCACCACGAGACCCTCGTCGCCCAGCCCGAACGCGAGCTCGACCGGGTCCGCCAGCTGCTCGGTCTGGATGCCGCTCACCCGTTACCCGGGCTCTCCGGGTCGCACGGTGCGGGTTACGAGGCGTGGTGGGCCGCGATGCGCTCGCCGCTACGGCCCGGGGCGTGGCAACG
>JBOFLR010000041.1:0-9010 GCA_051657965.1 Dermatophilaceae bacterium | reverse complement strand
CTCTGGGCGGTCACCAGGTCGGGGGCGGTCACGAGACCGGATGACGCGCGGCTGCATCCGGCGGTGGCCGGCGCGCTGGCCTACGTCGAGTCCGATCTCGGCGCCTCGCTGACCGTGGCGCGGATCGCGGCCGAGGTGCGGTTCTCGCCGAGCCACCTCGACCGGCTCGTGCGCTCAGCGACCGGGATGAGCCTGAGCGCCCTGGTCACACGGCGACGGATGCAGGTGGCGCGGCATCTGCTGCGCCACACCTCCCAGCCGGTGTCCACCATCGCGTCGGCCGTGGGCTACCGCGATCACCAGTCCTTCAACAAGGCGTGCCGAGCGTTCCTGGGCGCATCGCCCCGCCAGATCCGTTCCAGCTAAACGACACTCACCGGCATCTGGTCCTCGGAGTCACTCAGGAACGAGGAGACGTCGGCGCGGAGCCTGATCTCGGACGATCACCCGAGCAGGTGGTGCACGGTGGCCATGGTGAGGACCAGCCGGTGCGGGTTGCCCTTGACCGGCGTGAAGTCGTGGTGCCGGTAGAAACCGGCCGCGACGTCGTCGATGGCGTCGACCACCACCAGTCGTCCTCCCCCGACCTCTGCGGCGCGAGCCGCGCGCGTGAGTGCGTCGACCAGGAGCTGCGCTCCGTAGCCGCGTCCACGGAGCTCGGTGCACACGGCCAGCTGCGCCAGCAGGTAGCCCGGGATGGTGCTGTAGCCCGAGGACTGTCGTCGCGAGAGCTCGTCACGGGCCAGCTCGGTCGGTGCCAACGAGTAGTAGGCCCACACCCGGTCGGGCTGGTGCGCGGTGACCCACACGAACGTGCGCGCGGTTCCGGCCAGCTGGGCCCGGACAGCCTGCTCGACCAACCACGTGTTCAGCATCGGTACACCGCAGTCGAAACCCGCGGTGTCGTGCTCGGCGGTCAGCGCAGCCGACCGGTACTCGGTGCTCAACTACTCGGTGCTCAACGCTGCGTGAAGCGCCGCCGGTGCGCGAACGCGCGCGCCAGGTTCGGAGCGTCATCCGGCACATCCAGGGCGGCGACCAAGGCGTCGAACTGCTCGGCCGGCATCAGCGTGCGATCGGCACGGGCATGGACGTGCCGGACACGGTCGAGCACTGCCCCCCGCACGAAGTCGGTGGCCGTGACCTGCGCCATCGCGGCCGCTGCCACGATGGCGCTCTTGTCCTCCGCCGAGACGCGGAGCTCGATGCGCTCGGACTTGCTCATGGTCCAACTGTACGGCAGATGCCCGTACGACGCGTTCAGGCTCGGAGGCGCCGGTTGACCGCCTCGGCCGAGTACTCGTGGTCGACCACCAGCCGGGCGAGGCCGACCGTCGCGGCGTCCTCACCGAGCGAGCCGAGCTGGAGCACCACGTGCCGCGTGGCACGCGGCAGGGCGAGGCTGTACAGCGTCTCGCGCACCCCGGCGAGGAGTGGAGCGGACGCCAGCGCACCGCCGACCAGCACGACCTCGGGGTTGAGCACACTCACCGCGGTCGCGAGCACCTCACCGACGAGCCGCCCGGCATCCTGGGTGAGGCGGGCGGCATCCGGGTCTCCCTGGGCGATGAGCTCGCCGACCTCGCGCCCGGACCGGGCCGGGGTGCCCAGTTCGGTCAGGGCGCGGGCGACGGCTCGCCCGCTCGCCAACGCGGCCAGGCAGCCGCGGGCTCCGCACTGGCAGAGGGCGTCCGAGTCCCGCCGCACCCGGACGTGCCCGATGTCGCCGGCACCCCCGTCGGCCCCGGGGTAGAGGCGCCCGTCGATGACCAGGCCGGTACCGATGCCGGTCGCGACCTTGACCAGGCAGAGCGAACGGCTGCGCGGGAACCCGGTGGCGTGCTCACCGAGCGCGGCCGCGTCGGCGTCGTTGGCCGTGTGCACCGGGGCGGGCGTGAGCGCGCCCTGCACGTGCTCGGCGATGGGATAGCCGTCCCAGCCCGGCATCATCGGTGGCTGCGACGGCCGCCCCGAACCGGGATCGACCGGACCGGGGATGCTCACCCCGACACCGCACACCTGGCCCGGGTGCAGGTCGAGACGTGCGAGCAGCGAGCGAGCGGCCGCCGCGATGTCGTCGAGGGTGCGCGACGGGCCGTTTGCGATGGCGGTGTCGACGGACAGTTCGGCCAGGATGCCGCCCGCCAGGTCGGTGACGCAGACGCGCGTGTGCGTGGTGTCGACTGCCGCGGTCAGCACCGTCGAGTGCCCGGTGTTGAAGACCAGCGTGCCGCGCATCCGACCTCCGGTCGCGACGGCCTCGCGGCCGGGGAGGATGACGCCCGCGGACAGCAGCGCGTCGACGCGTTGCGCGACGGTCACCCGGGACAGCCCGGTGTGCTCGACGATCCCTCCGCGGGTGAGCTGTCCGGAGGCGCGGATCAGGTCGAGAACGTCTCCGGGACCGCGTGGCATGGCTCCCTCCTCGCTGGGTAGCTCACCTGCGGGGCGTGATGATATCCCGCTGGTCGAGAATGCTTGTCATCTGTACCTCTTCGGCATAGTGTCCTGACAGAAGTTCCCCGAGGTGCAAGGAGGCACCCATGTCGGCCCCCCGTTCGAGGCGCTCGCGCGCTGCCGCCGCCGTAGCCGCGGCCGTCGTCGGATCCGTGGCGTTGGCCGCCTGCTCGTCGGAGGAGACGAGTTCGGGCGAGGACGTCAAGGCCATCACGGTGTGGATCCAGGAGGACCTGCCCGACCGGGTCGCCGCCACCCAGAAGATCGTCGACTCCTTCACCGCCGCCTCCGGGGTCGATGTCGAACTGGTGCCGGTGGCGGAGGACCAGTTCAACCAACTGCTCACCACCTCGGCGGCGGCGGGCGACCTGCCCGACGTCATCGGCGGCGTGTCGCTCCCTCTGGTGCGCACGATGTCCGCCAACGAGCTCATCGACACCGAGGCCACGGCCGACCTGATGAACACCCTCGGGCCGGACACCTTCGGCGAGAGCGCCGTGGCCCTGACCAAGGACGGCGACAAGCAGCTCGCCATCCCCAGCGAGGCCTGGACCCAGATCCTGCTCTACCGCAAGGACCTGTTCGACACACAGGGGCTGGCCGCACCGACGAGCTACGAGTCCATCCTCGCCGCCGCCAAGGCGCTGGACAGCGAGAAGGTCGCCGGCTTCGTCGGTGCCAACGCCGCCGGCGACGCCTTCGCCGAGCAGACCTTCGAGCACCTCGCTCTCGGCAACGGATGCCAGCTCGTCGACGACGGCGGCAAGGTCGCCATCGACAGCGCTCCGTGCGTCGAGGCGTTCGACTTCTACGGCGACCTCGTCGGCAACTACTCCGTCCCCGGCGCCCAGGACGTCGACACCACCCGCGCCGCGTACTTCGCCGGCCAGGCCGCGATGACCGTCTGGTCGACCTTCATCCTCGACGAGCTGGCCGGCCTGCGGAACGACGCGCGACCCACCTGTCCCGAGTGCAAGGCCGACCCCACCTTTCTCTCGAAGAACACCGGGGTGGTGACCTCGATCGCCGGCCCGTCCGGTTCCGACCCGGTCGTCTTCGGCGAGATCACCTCCTGGGTCGTGCCGACCGAGTCCGCCACGAGCCCGGCCACCCGGTTCGTCGAGTACATGATGAACGACGGCTACGAGCCGTGGATCGGCATCAACCCCGAGGGCAAGGTCCCGGTGCGAGCCGGCACCGCCGAGCAGCCCACCAGCTTCGCCGACGCCTGGGAGAGCATGCCCGCCGGGGTCGACACCAAGGCGCCGCTGTCGAAGTTCTACAGCGCCGAGATCCTCGACGCCCTCAAGACCGGCACCACCCAGCTCGACCGATGGGCGATCCCGCAGGGACAGGGCGACCTGCTCGGCGGCATCCAGGGCGAGCGCCCGATCGCCAAGGCGGTCAACGAGGTGACCAGCGGCACACCTGCGAAGGATGCCGCGGCGGCCGCCGCCACCGCGGTGACCGGCGTCCAGGAATCGCTGAAGTGAACGAGGGCGGTGCGGTCGCGCCGGCGGCCGCACCCACCGGACCACCTGCCGACCCGCCCGCCGGACCACCCACCGGCTCCGGCGCCCGGCCGGCGCGAGGCCGCCGCGGCAGGTCGGCTCGATCCCGCGACGACCAGCGCACCGGGCTGGTGCTGATCACCCCCACCGTCGTCATCGTCGTTGTCATGGTGATCCTGCCGATCCTGTGGACCGTCTCGCTGGCCTTCCAGCGGGTGCGACTGCTGAACCTGCGCCGCACCGGCATCCTCGGCGAGTACACGATCGCCAACTTCACCTCGGTGCTGACCTCTCCGGGGTTCGTCGAGGCCCTGGTCACCACCGTGCTGTACTCCGTGCTCGGCACGGCGTGCGCCGTCGGGCTCGGCCTGGTCGCGGCGCTCGCGCTACGCCGCACGTTCCGTGGCCGCGGCCTGGTCCGGGCCGCGATGCTGCTGCCCTACGTGGCACCGGTGGTCGCCGCCACCTTCGTCTGGTCCACGATGCTCAACCCGCAGTTCGGCGTGGTCAACCGGTTCGGCCAGACCGTGCTCGGGTGGGACGAGCCGATCGCCTTCCTCAGCTCCGGCGAGACGCCGACGATCCTCGGGGTCGACCTGCCGATCTCCACGGCCCTGCTCACCGTGATCGTCTTCGAGGGATGGCGGTCCTTCCCCTTCGCGTTCCTGTTCCTCACCGCACGCCTCCAGGCCGTCCCCGACTCGCTCGAGGAGGCCGCGACCGTCGACGGTGCCACCGTCACGCAGCGGTTCCGGTATGTGGTCTGGCCCCAGCTGCTGCCGACGATCGCGGTCCTCACCGTGCTGCGCTTCATCTGGACCTTCAACAACTTCGACGACATCTACCTGCTCACCGGCGGCGGCGCGGGGACCCAGGTCGTCTCGGTGCGGGTGTTCGACTACCTCACCGCTCGAGGCGACATCGGCGCCGCGGCCGCCCAGGCCCTGATCCTGGCCGCCATCCTCGCCGTGCTCGTCGTCGTCTACCTCAAGCTCTTCGGACGGACGGAGGAACGCTCGTGAACCGGTACGCCGTCGAGGAGAGGCTCTTCGCGATCGTGCGGCCGGTGACCATCGCGCTGCTGCTCGTCGTCACCGTCTTCCCCTTCTGCTACATGGTCGTGCTCTCCTTCACGCCTCTCGAAGCGCTCCTCGCGGATCCCACCGCGGTGTGGCCCGCGTGGGGCGACATCGACACCAGCACCTACACCGACATCCTCAGACCCACCGACGAGGGCGGCCAGGGGTTCCTCGGCTTCATCCGCACCTCGCTGCTGGTCGCCCTCGGGACGGTGTTCCTCACGATGCTGGTAGCCATCCCGGGCGCCTACGCCGTCAGCCGGCTCGAGTTCTTCGGCCGCCGGCAGATCGGTGCCGTCTTCCTCGGCGCGTACTTCTTCCCCGCGATCCTGCTGGCCATCCCGCTCTTCGTCCTCTACACCCGGCTGGGACTGCGCGGGTCGCTGGTCGGCCTGCTCGTCGTCTACGTGGCCCAGGTCGCGGCGGTGTCGATCTACCTGCTGCGCAACTACTTCGCCACCATCCCCACCAGCCTGGAGGAGGCCGCCGCTCTCGACGGATGCAGCCGGCTGCGCACCATGTGGCACGTCAGCCTGCCCCTGGCGACGCCGGCCATCATCTCGAACGCGCTGTTCATCTTCATGATCGCGTGGAACGAGTTCCTGTTCGCGCTCCTCTTCCTCGTCGAGCGCCGCGACCGGTGGACCGTCTCGCTCGGCCTCTCCCAGCTGTCCGGGAGCATCGAGATCCCCACCACGGTGCTCATGGCCGGGTCGGTCATCCTCACCGTCCCGATCGTCGTGCTGTTCTTCGCCAGCGAGCGCTGGCTCGCCGGTGGGCTCACCGCCGGGGCCGAGAAGGGCTGACCGCCCACCACGACTTGCCCTCGTCGCACGTCACCGACGTTCGCCCGCCGCGCCCGACCGACTCCGGAGGCACCCCGAGCAGTGAGCACCGACGACCTCCGCGCCGCCCTGCACCCTCTCGTCGAGTTGCTCTACCCCGCGGATGCCGGCGACGTCACCAGCGCGTTGGTCGCGCTCACCGACCGCTACCGGGCCCGCCTCGCCGCGCGCAGCTCGCCGCGTCCGACCCACGCCACGTCGGTGCTGATCTCCTACGCCGACACGGTCCGTCGTCCCGGTCAGCCACCGCTACGAACTCTCGACGAGCTGCTGACCGCCCACGGCGTCGGCCGGCACATCTCCGACGTGCACCTGCTGCCGATGTTCCCATGGACCTCCGACGACGGGTTCGCGGTCGTCGACCACCGCCGGATCCGCCCCGACTACGGCACCTGGGACGACGTGGAGCACCTGTCGGCGCGATACCGGCTGCTCTTCGACTTCGTCGCCAACCACACCTCCAGCAGCAGCCCGTGGTTCCTGGCCTGGCTCGCCGGAGACCCGCAGTACGACGGGTACTACATCGAGCACGACCCCGGCTTCGACACCTCGGCGGTGGTCCGGCCCCGCACCACTCCCCTGTTCCACTCCTTCGCCGGCCGGGACGGCGCGACCCGGTCGGCCTGGACCACGTTCGGGGCGGACCAGGTCGACGTCGACCTGCGCACCCCGCGGGTCCTCCTGGAGCTCACCGACATCCTGCTCACCTACGTGACGCACGGCGCCCACACGGTGCGCCTGGACGCTGTGGGCTTCCTGTGGAAGGAGTCCGCGACCTCCTGCCTGCACCTGCCGCAGACGCACGCGGTGATCAAGATCTGGCGGGCGATCCTCGACGACGCCTGCCCCGGGACGCAGCTGCTCACCGAGACCAACGTGCCCCACGAGGAGAACGTCTCGTACTTCGGCAACGGCCACGACGAGGCGCACCTGGTCTACCAGTTCGCCCTGCCGCCACTGGTGCTGCACGCGTTCGTCCGCGAGTCCACCGCGGCCCTGCGGCGCTGGGCGTCCGAGATCACACCGGTGAGCACGTCGGCCACCTGGCTGAACTTCCTGGCCAGTCACGACGGCATCGGCATGCGCGCCACCGAGGGCATCCTCTCCGACACCGACCGGGACCTGCTCGTGCAGCGGACCCGCGCCCACGGCGGAGAGGTCTCGATGGCCGCGCGCCCGGACGGCTCGACCGTCGTCTACGAGCTGAACATCGGCTACCTCGACGCGCTCTGCTCGCCCGAGGAGGTCACTCGCACTGACACCGTGGTGGCCAAAGCCCTTGCCGCACACAGCATCCTGCTGTCCTTCGTCGGGGTCCCGGCCATCTACATCCACTCGCTTCTGGGATCGGCGTCCGACTTCGCCGGAATGCGGCGCAGCGGAAGCAGGCGGCGGGTCAACCGACAGGTACTCGACGCCGACCGGCTGCTCGACGAGCTGGCTCACCAGCCCCGGCGGCGCGAGGTGGTCGCCGGCATCGACCACCTGCTCGCCGTCCGGGCCACCCAGCCGGGCTTCTCGCCCTACGCGTCGCAGTCCGTCGACGACCTCGACGACCGGGTCGTCGCGATCCGCCGGGCCGCCGGCACCGTGGACGAGCTGCTGAGCGTCACCAACGTCAGCGGACAGCCGGTCGTGCTGGAGGTCTGCGGGGACGACGTGCTCACCGGCCGCACCGTCGACCGGCTCGCCCTCCCGCCCTACGGCTTCGCCTGGCTGCGGACCTCGTGACCGGATGCGCGGCCGAGGACCTCGTCGGTCTCGGGCCGGAGCGCAACGCGAGCTCGACGCTCCGGATCGGACGTGAGGCGCGCTACCTTCAGGTCATGAGCGGCACCACGTCCCCGGCGGTGCTCGCGATCGACCAGGGGACCAGCGGCACGAAGGCGATCGTCGTCGACGCCGGTGGTGCGGTGCTCGCCACCGCCGAGGTCGCCCTGCATCCGCGGTACCTCGACGGTGGGGCGGTGGAGCAGGACCCGGAGGCGCTGTTCGACTCGGTGCTCGCCGCCGGGAGGCAGGCCGTCGCCGGCGCAGGCGTGCCGGTGGATGCCGTGGCGCTCGCCAACCAGGGTGAGAGCGTGCTCGCCTGGGACGAGGCCACGGGCCGGCCGCTCACCCCGGTCGTCGTGTGGCAGGACCGCCGTGCCGAGCCCTGGTGCCGCCGCCGTGCCGGCCGGCGCGACCGTGTGCACGAGCTCACCGGACTCGAGCTCGACCCGTACTTCTCGGCCCCCAAGATGCGCTGGCTGCGCGACACGCTCACCACGGACGGCGTGGTCACCACCACCGACACGTGGATCGTGCACCGGCTCTGCGGCGCGTTCGTCACCGACTCGGCCACCGCGAGCCGCTCACTGCTGCTCGACCTCCACGACGTGACCTGGTCGAGCGAGCTGCTGCAGCTGTTCGGTCTCCATGACGAGCGCCTACCGCGGATCGTGCCGAGCGACGAGATCGTCGGCGAGACGACGCTGTTCGGCTCACGGATGCCGGTCGCCGGGCTCGTCGTCGACCAGCAGGCCGCACTCCTCGCCGAAGCCTGCCTGGAGCCCGGCACCGCCAAGTGCACCTTCGGCACCGGGGCGTTCCTGCTCGCTCAGACCGGCACGTCACCGGTGCGGTCGGGTTCCGGGCTCACGTCGTCGGTGGCCTGGACGCTCGGCGGCACGACGTCGTACTGCCTCGACGGTCAGGTGTACACGGCCGCCTCGGCGGTGCGCTGGGCCGTCGACGCCGGCCTGCTCTACTCCGCCGACCGCCTCGACGAGGCCGCCGCACCGAGCAGCGAGGGCGTGGTCGTCATCCCTGCGTTCGCCGGGCTCGCCGCACCCTGGTGGCAGCCCGCCGGTACCGCCACCATCAGCGGGCTGCGGCTGAGCACCCGGCCGGCCCACGTCATCCGGGCCCTGGTCGAGGGCATCGCCTGCCAGGTCGCCGAGCTCGCCGCGCTGGTCGGTGCCGACACCGGGGCCCCGCTCACCCGACTGCGGGTCGACGGCGGCCTGACCCGCTCGACGGCGCTGATGCAGGCCCAGGCCGACCTCGCGCAGGTGCCGGTGGAGGTCTATCCCTCGGCCCACGCGACCCCGCTCGGCGCGGCCGCCTGCGCCCGTCT
>JBOFLR010000040.1:0-13956 GCA_051657965.1 Dermatophilaceae bacterium | reverse complement strand
TCCGGGCCGATCGTCATCGGCCAGGCCTGCGAGTTCGACTACTCCGGCACCCAAGCCTGCCGGGTGCTGCGTGAGGAGGGCGTGCGCGTCATCCTGGTCAACTCCAACCCGGCGACGATCATGACCGACCCCGAGTTCGCCGACGCCACCTACATCGAGCCGATCACGCCGGACATCGTCGAAAAGATCATCGCCAAGGAGCGGCCCGACGCGGTGCTGGCCACGCTCGGCGGGCAGACCGCGCTGAACTGCGCGATGCAGCTGCACGACCGTGGCGTGCTGGAGAAGTACGGCTGCCCGCTCATCGGCGCCGACGTGGAGGCCATCCGGTTGGGGGAGGACCGAGAGCGGTTCAAGGGCGTCGTCGAGCGGTGCGGCGCCGAGTCCGCACGCAGCGTCATCTGTCACTCGATGGACGACGTGCTCGCCGCCGCCGACGACCTCGGCTACCCCGTGGTGGTGCGGCCCTCGTTCACCATGGGCGGCCTCGGCTCCGGGTTCGCCCACGACGAGGCCGAGCTGCGCCGCATCGCGGGCACCGGGCTGCAGTACTCGCCGGTCACCGAGGTGCTGCTCGAGGAGTCGATCCTCGGCTGGAAGGAGTACGAGCTCGAGGTGATGCGCGACCACGCCGACAACGTCGTCATCGTCTGCTCCATCGAGAACGTCGACCCGGTGGGAGTGCACACCGGCGACTCCATCACCGTCGCCCCGGCCCTGACCCTCACCGACCGCGAGTACCAGCGGCTGCGCGACGTGTCGATCGCCATCATCCGGGAGGTCGGGGTCGACACCGGGGGCTGCAACATCCAGTTCGCGATCGACCCGGCCGACGGGCGGGTGGTGGTCATCGAGATGAACCCGCGCGTGTCGCGCTCCTCGGCCCTGGCGTCCAAGGCCACCGGGTTCCCCATCGCGAAGATCGCCGCGAAGATGGCCATCGGCTACACCCTCGACGAGGTCCCCAACGACATCACGTCCGGGGGGCTTCGCCCCCCGGATACCCCCCGGGACGGCGACGAGCTGGCTGCGCTCGCGCTGTCCTCTGACACCACGAATCAGGCTCGCTTCGCTCGCGATTCGTGGTACCCCGCCGCGTTCGAGCCGACCCTGGACTACGTCGTCGTCAAGGTGCCCCGGTTCGCGTTCGAGAAGTTCCCCGCCGCCGACGACACCCTGACGACGACGATGAAGTCGGTCGGCGAGGCGATGGCCATCGGCCGCTGTTTCACCGAGGCGCTGCAGAAGGCGCTGCGCTCCCTGGAGAAGAGCGGCAGCAGCTTCCACTGGGACGGTCCACGGCCCACGCCGGACGACGCGCGGCGCCTGCTCGACGCCGCACGCCGGCCCACCGACGGCCGACTGCAGCTGGTGCAGCAGGCGCTGCGCGGGGGGATCTCCGTCGAGGAGGTCCACGAGGCCACCGGCTACGACCCCTGGTTCCTCGACCAGGTGGTGCTCCTGGGCGACGTCGCGGATGCCGTGGCCTCCGCCCCCGAGCTCTCGCCCGACCTGCTCCGGCTCGCCAAGCGGCACGGCTTCAGCGACGCTCAGCTCGCCGCGCTGCGCGGGATGCCGGAAGCCGTCGTCCGAGGCGTACGGCACGCGCTCGAGGTGCGCCCGGTCTACAAGACCGTCGACACCTGCGCCGCCGAGTTCGCCGCCCGCACGCCGTACCACTACAGCTCCTACGACGAGGAGAACGAGGTGGCGCCGCGCGAGAAGCCGGCGGTCGTCATCCTCGGATCTGGCCCCAACCGGATCGGACAGGGCGTGGAGTTCGACTACTCGTGCGTGCACGCCAGCTTCGCCCTGCGGGAGGCCGGTTACGACACCGTGATGGTCAACTGCAACCCCGAGACGGTCTCCACCGACTACGACACGAGCAGCCGGCTGTACTTCGAGCCGCTCACCCTCGAGGACGTGCTCGAGGTCGTACACGCCGAGCAGCAGGCCGGCCCGGTCGCCGGCGTCGTCGTCCAGCTCGGCGGGCAGACCCCGCTCGGGCTCGCGCAGGCGCTGAAGGACGCCGGCGTGCCGATCGTCGGCACGAGCCCGGAGGCCATCGACCTGGCCGAGGACCGCGGCGCGTTCGGGCGGGTGCTCGCCGAGGCCGGGCTGCCCGCCCCGAAGCACGGCACCGCGTACAGCGCGGCCGAGGCGGTCGACATCGCCGGCGGGATCGGCTACCCGGTGCTCGTGCGCCCCTCGTACGTGCTCGGCGGCCGCGGCATGGAGATCGTCTACGACGATCACACCCTGTCCGCCTACGTCGAGCGGGCCACGCTGGCCGGCCCGGACCACCCGGTGCTCGTCGACCGGTTCCTCGACGACGCCGTCGAGATCGACGTCGACGTGCTTTACGACGGCACCGAGATGTACCTCGGCGGGATCATGGAGCACATCGAGGAGGCCGGCATCCACTCCGGGGACTCCTCCTGCACGCTGCCGCCGGTCACGCTCGGCGCCGCCGAGCTCGACCGGGTGCGCGAGTCGGCGCTGGCCCTCGCCCGCGGCATCGGCGTCCGGGGCCTGATGAACGTGCAGCTCGCGCTCGCCCAGGACATCCTCTACGTGCTCGAGGCCAACCCTCGCGCCTCGCGCACCGTGCCGTTCGTCGCGAAGGCCACCGGCGTACCGCTCGCCAAGGCGGCCGCCCGGATCATGCTCGGCGCCACCATCGCCGAGCTGCGTTCCGAGGGCATGCTCCCGGCGCTCACCGACGGCGGGCGGATGCCGGCGCACGCACCGGTGTCGGTCAAGGAGGCGGTGCTGCCGTTCGCCCGGTTCCGCACCGCCGACGGGCTCGTCGTCGACACCCTGCTCGGGCCGGAGATGCGCTCCACCGGGGAGGTCATGGGCATCGACACCGACTTCGGCCGGGCCTTCGCCAAGGCACAGCTCGGTGCCATCGGCGGGTTGCCCCTCGGGGGAACGGTGTTCGTCTCGGTGGCCAACCGCGACAAGCGTGCGATCGTCTTCCCGGTCAAGCGACTGGTCGACCTCGGCTTCCGCATCGTGTCGACGACCGGCACTGCAGAAGTGCTGCGGCGCAACGGGATCGAGTCGCAGGTCGTGCTCAAGCACGCCGAGCGTGGCGAGAGCGACCGCTCGGTCGTCGACATGATCACCGCCGGTGAGATCGACATGGTGGTCAACAGCCCCAACGGCCCGAGCGCCACCGCGCGCGCCGACGGATACCTCATCCGCGCCGCGACCACGGCGATGGACAAGCCGATCGTCACCACCGTGCAGCAGCTGGCCGCGGCGGTGCTCGCGATCGAGGCGGTACGCGAGGGCGACCTCGGTGTCACCCCGCTCCAGGAGCACGCGGCGGCACTGAACTTGCACGGCGTCGGGATGCCGGCGTGACCGGGGTCGTCCAGGTCGCCGGCGAGCTGGTCGCGACCCGGCAGGTGGGTGCCTACCAGCAGCTGAGCATCGCGGCGTCCGGGGTCGCCGGGCTGGCCGCGCCGGGGCAGTTCCTCGCCCTCGCCGTCGGCGGCCCGACGTCGGCGACCCTGCTCCGGCGGTGCTTCTCCATCCATCGGGTCGATCCTGCCCGCACCTCCGGCGGCACGGTCGACGTCGTGGTCGCCGCCCACGGACCGGGCACCCGGTGGCTGGTCGCACTGCGTCCGCACGACCCGGTCGACGTCGTCGGGCCGCTCGGTCGGCCGTTCGCGCTGCCGTCCGACCCGGTGCCGTGCGTCCTCGTCGGCGGAGGCTACGGCTCGGCCCCGCTGTCCTGGCTGGCGGAGGAGCTGCGCCGGGGCGGCTGCCACGTCGAGATGGTGCTCGGGGCGGCATCCGAGGACCGACTGTTCGGTGTCGACGAGGCACGCCGCGCCGCCGACGGCGTCACGGTGACCACGGATGACGGTTCGGCCGGCCGCCGGGGGTGGGTCTCCGACGTGCTGCCCGACGTGATCCGGAGCCACGGCGCCCGCGTCGTCTACGCGTGCGGGCCGATGGCGATGCTGCAGGCGGTGAGCGAGATCGCCACGGCGCACCAGGTGGTCGCGCACGTCGCCGTCGAGGAGTCGATGGCCTGCGGGGTCGGGGTGTGCATGACGTGCGTGCTGCCGGTGACCGGTGACGACGGGGCGACCCGGATGGTGCGCTCCTGCGTCGAGGGGCCGGTGTTCCGCGGCGACCGGGTGCGCTGGGACGCGTTCTCGGACGGCGTCGGCACGGTCCCCCCCGACGCGCTCGGCGCACCTCGGGCCGGAGGCCACTGATGGTCGACATGTCGACCCGGCTGGGCGGCCTGGTGCTGGCCAACCCGGTGATGACGGCATCCGGCTGCGCCGCGAACGGCGCTGAGCTGCATCGGTTCTTCCCGGTGTCCGAGCTGGGCGCGTTCGTCACCAAGACGGTGATGCTCGAGCCGCGCGCCGGGCGGGCGACCCCGCGGATGGCCGAGACGTCATCCGGCATGCTCAACTCGATCGGGCTGCAGGGGCCGGGCATCGACGTGTTCGTCGAGCACGACCTCGCCTGGCTCGGGTCCGCCGGGGCGCGGGTGGTCGTCTCCATCGCGGGGAGCACGGCGGCCGAGTTCGCCACTGTCGCCGAGCGGCTGGTCGCGAGCCCGGCGTTCGCCGGCACGGTCGTCGGCATCGAGGTCAACATCTCCTGTCCGAACGTCGCCAACCGCGGCCTGGTCTTCGCCTGCGACCCGGCGTCGTCCGCGCAGGTGCTCTCGCTCGTCCGCGAGCGAGTGCCCACCGCCACACCGCTGTTCGCGAAGCTCACCCCCGACGTCACCGACATCGTCGAGGTCGCCGGGGCGGCGCTCGGGGCGGGTGCCAGCGGGCTCACCGCGATCAACACCACGCTCGGCGTCGTCATCGACACCGACCGGCTGCGCCCGCAGCTGGCCGGGGTCACCGGCGGACTCTCCGGCCCGGCGATCCGGCCCATGGCCGTGCGCGCCGTCTGGCAGCTCACCGCCGCGATGCGCGAGGGCCGCATCCCCACCGCGCCCGTCGTCGGCGTCGGGGGAGTGCGCACGGGCCGTGACGCCCTCGAGCTCGTCGCCGCCGGCGCGTCCGCCGTGCAGGTCGGCACCGCCACCTTCAACGACCCGTCCGCCCCCCGCCGGGTCGTCGACGAGCTGGCCGCCGAGGTCGCGCGCCACGGCGTCGGCCGGTTCGCCGACCTGGTCGGCGTCGCCCACGAGAGGACCCACCGCCCATGAGCGAGCCTCGTCCCGTCCTCCGCCCGCCCGCGTTCGGCGACCGGCTGCGCACCGCTATGGACGAGCACGGGCCGTTCTGCCCGGGTATCGACCCGCATCCCGCACTGGTCTCCGCGTGGGGCCTGCCCGACACCGCCGCCGGCCTCGAGCGGTTCGCGATGACGTGCGTCGACGCGTTCGGCGGGCGGGTGGCGGCGGTCAAGCCGCAGTCGGCCTTCTTCGAACGGTACGGCTCGGCCGGGGTCGCGGTGCTCGAGCGGGTGCTCGCCGGCCTGCGGGCCGCGGGCACGCTGTCGCTGCTCGACGTCAAGCGCGGCGACATCGGCTCGACGATGGCCGGCTACGCGCGCGCCTACCTCGCCGACGACGGACCGCTGCGCGCCGACGCCGTCACGCTCACCCCCTTCCTCGGCTACGAGTCGCTCCGGCCCGCTCTCGACCTCGCCGCGGTCACCGGGCGCGGGGTGTTCGTGCTGACCCTCACCTCCAACCCCGAAGGCAGGGAGGTGCAGCACGCGGTGCGGGGCGGCCGCTCCGTCGCCCGCGCGGTGGTCGACGGCGTCGCGGCGGACAACGCCGCCGCCCGGCTCGAGGGGCGGCTCGGCAGCGTGGGCATGGTCGTCGGCGCCACCGTGGGCGCGGCCGTGCTCGACCTCGGTCTCGACCTGTCGCGGGCGGCCGGTCCCGTCCTCGCGCCGGGCCTGGGTGCCCAGGGCGGCACCGCGGAGTCCCTCGGCGCCACCTTCGGCGACGCCCTGCCCCAGGTGCTCGCCACCGCCAGCCGCGAGGTCCTCGCCGCCGGGCCGGATGTCGGGTCGCTTCGCGCGGCAGCGCGAGCCGCCGCCGGCGCGCTCGTCGCCCGGCCCGGGGATGCCGCGCCGTGACGCACTCGCTCAAGACCTCGCGATAGGGTCGCGACCGTACCGCTGGGTGTTGAGCAGCCAGCACCTGCACGTCGACCAAGGACCCTCTCGTGGCTCTGCCTCCACTGACCCCCGAACAGCGCGCCGCCGCCCTCGAGAAGGCTGCGGCGTCCCGACGTGAGCGGGCGGAGGTGAAGAACCGCCTCAAGCACGCCGGTGCCTCACTCGGACAGGTCATCGAGGACGGCCGCAGCAACGACGTCATCGGCAAGATGCGGGTCTCGGCGCTGCTCGAGTCGATGCCCGGCGTCGGCCGGGTCCGGGCGCGGCAGATCATGGAGGAGGTCGGGATCTCCGAGACCCGGCGGGTCCGTGGGCTGGGCCAGAACCAGGCGGCGGCGTTGCTCGAACGCTTCAGCTCCAGGTGACCGCGCGCTCCCGGCTCACCGTCCTCGCCGGTCCCACTGCCGTCGGCAAGGGCACCGTCGCGGCGTACATCCGGGAGCACCACCCCGAGGTCTGGCTGTCGGTGTCGGCGACCACCCGGCATCCGCGCCCGGGTGAGGCGCACGGCATCCACTACCTCTTCGTCGACGACACCGAGTTCGACCGGATGGCGCGGGCGGGTGAGCTGCTCGAGTGGGCCGTGGTCCACGGGCGCGCCAAGTACGGGACCCCTCGCGCCGCGGTCGAGGCGGCGCTGGACGCCGGCCGCCCGGCACTGCTCGAGATCGACCTCCAGGGCGCCCGCCAGGTGCGCGACCGGATGCCGGGAGCCCGCTTCGTCTTCCTGGCACCGCCGACCTGGGCGGAGCTGGTACGCCGGCTGGTCGGCCGGGGCACCGAGGATGCCGTGGAGCGCGACGCCCGGCTGGCCACCGCCCGGGTCGAGCTGGCCGCCGCCGAGGAGTTCGACGCCGTCGTCGTCAACGACGATGTTCGGCGCGCGGCCGAGGAGCTCGTATCATTGCTGACATCCCCCGCACCCGAGGCGAAGCGAGACTGACGCGTGTCCGGAACCCTGGCCGACCCCATCGGCATCACCAACCCGCCGATCGACGAGCTGCTCGAGCGCGCCGACTCCAAGTACGCGCTCGTCCTGTACTCGGCCAAGCGTGCGCGGCAGATCAACGCCTACTACGCCCAGCTCCAGGAGGGCCTGCTCGAGTACGTCGGCCCGCTCGTCGACTCCGAGGTGTACGAGAAGCCGCTCTCCATCGCGCTGCGCGAGATCAACGAGGGCCTGCTGACCCGCGAACAGACCGAGGGCTGACGCTGTCGTGAAGGTCGTCCTCGGGGTCGCCGGGGGCATCGCCGCCTACAAGGCGTGTTCGCTGCTCCGGCTGCTCACCGAGGCCGGCCACGACGTCACGGTCGTGCCCACGGCTGCGGCGCTGCGGTTCGTCGGCGAGCCGACCTGGGCGGCGCTGTCCGGGAAGCCGGTCCACACCGACGTCTGGGCCGACATCACCGAGGTGCCGCACGTGCGGATCGGGCGGGAGGCCGACCTGGTCGTCGTCGCCCCCGCCACCGCCGACCTGCTCGCCCGGGCGGCCACCGGGCAGGCCGACGACCTGCTGACGAACGTGCTGCTCACCGCGCGGTGCCCGGTGGTCATGGCCCCGGCGATGCACACCGAGATGTGGGAGCACCCGGCCACCCAGGCCAACGTGGGCACCCTGGTCGACCGCGGAGTGCACGTCGTGCCACCCGCATCCGGGCGGCTCACCGGCCGCGACTCCGGTCCCGGCCGGCTCCCGGAGCCCGAGCAGCTGTTCGAGATCGTCCAGCACGAGCTCGCCCACGGCCGCGGTCCGTCATCCGGACCGTCCTCGTCCGTCGACGGGCTTCCGCGGCGGTCGGCCGACCTCGTGGACGCCCGACCTCACCGGGAAGGTCGGAGTGCGGACCTGGCGGGGATGACGGTCGTCGTCACCGCCGGGGGCACCCGAGAGCCGCTGGATCCGGTGCGTTTCCTCGGCAACCGGTCCTCCGGCAAGCAGGGGTACGCACTCGCGCGGGCCGCGGCCGAACGCGGCGCATCGGTGACGCTGGTGTCGAGCGCCTCGCTGGCGCCACCTCCCGGGGTGGCCGTGGTCGCGGTCGAGACCGCGCAGGAGCTGGCCGATGCCGTGCACGCGGCGGCCGCCGGGGCCGACGTGGTCGTCATGGCGGCGGCGGTGGCCGACTACCGTCCCGCCCAGTACGTCGGCCACAAGCTGAAGAAGAGCCACGCCACCGCCGACGGCTCGCCCGACGAGAGCGCGCCGACGATCGCCCTCGTGCGCAACCCCGACATCCTCGCGGGGCTGGTCGCCGCCCGCAGGGGCCAGCACCGACCGGTGATCGTCGGGTTCGCCGCCGAGACCGGAGACACCGACGGCTCGGTGCTCGAGCACGGCCGGGCCAAGCTCGCCCGGAAGGGCTGCGACCTGCTCGTCGTCAACGAGGTGGGCCCCGGTGTCACGTTCGGCCAGGACGACAGCACGGTCCACCTGCTGCGCCGCGGGTCAGACGAGGTCATCGACGTCGGCCCGACCACCAAGGATGACGTGGCGCACGCCGTCTGGGACGCCGTGACCTCGCTCCTTTGAACCCGCGGCGAGCGGGTGGGTGAGGTCAGCGGCGCGCCGGGACCTTCTCGGCGCCCTGTTCGGTCTCCACCTCGTCGGTCACGTCGGCCTCGGCCGAGGTGTCACCGGAGCCGGCAGCCTGTCCCGCGGGGGCCGCGGCACCCGCGTCGCCGGCGACGGCGGCATCATCCGCCGCCTGCACCTCGGACTCGGTGTCGTCGACCTCCGCGGCAGCAGCAGCGGCAGCCCCGGCGTCGGTCGCGTCGGCTCCGGCTTCGGTGTGGTCACCGCCGTCGTCGGCGGGGACCTGCGCGGTGGTCTCGGGGGTCGCCGCGGGGACCGGCTCCTCGACCAGGCCGACGGCCTGTGCACCACCGAGCGTGGCGAGCATGTTGCGCACGTTGCTCAGCTGCGCGGTGATGCTGTCGCGCCGGGCCGTGACCGCCGCGAGCTCACGCTCGGAGTCGCGGCGCACCCGGTCGGCCTGGTCCTTGGCACTGCGCACGAGGTTGGACGCCTCGGTCCGGGCGGCCTCGAGCACCCGCTTGGCCTCGGCAGCCGCACCCGAGCGGTCCTCCTCCGCCTCGCGGGTGAGCTGCCCGGCGCGTTCCTCGGCCGCCTTGAGCGCATCCTCCTGAGTGGCCATCTGGGCCGTGAACTCGGCCGTGATCTTGTCCCGGCGTTCGCCGAGCGTGCGCTCGAAGTCCGCCGCCTGAGCCGCCGCGGTGGCCCGCTGCTTCTCGAAGTACGCCTCGGCCTCCTCGCGACGGGCGGCGGCCTCCCGGGCGGCGTGGTCGATGATCGAGTCCGCCTCCTGCTTGGCCCGGGCGATCGTCTCCTCCGAGGACACGTCCGCGGTGGAGCGCACCTCCTCGGCGTAGCGGTCGGCCTCGGCGCGCACCAGGTCGGCATCCTTCTCGGCCTCGCCGCGCAGCCCATCGGCCTCGGCGGTGGCGGCGACGCGGAGGTCGGCCGCTTCCTCGTCGGCGAGCCCGAGGATGCGCCCGATGCGCTCGCCGAGGTCGGCGAAGGTCGGGCTCGACACCTTCCGGTTCTCCTCCTCGAGACCGGCCAGGCGTCGTCGGGCGTCGGCCAGCTCGGCGGCGAGCGACTCGCGCTCCTGACGGTTTCTGGTGAGCTCGACCGTGCTCGCCGCCGCCTCCTGGCGGGCCGCGTCGGCGGCTTGCTGGAGCGCGGCGAGCTGCTGGTCGACCTGCACCGGGTCATAGCCGCGGAAGACGGTGGGGAACTCCGGCTGGTTCATTCGGACTCCTGCTCAGGGGTGGTGGGGTGGATGGGGCTCTCCCGCCCGTGCTCGGGTGAGAGGTGGTCGATGTGGTCCTCGTCGACGGCGAGCGCCTCGATGACACCGCTGAGGTGACCCAACTGGGCGTTGATGGCGTCGCGTCGCGACGCCAGGGTATTCACCTCGGCACGAGCGCGCTCCACCGCCGCATGAGCCTCGGCGCGAACGGCATCGGCACGTTCTCGGGCCGCCTCGGAGGCCCGCATGATCTCGGCCCGCGCCGCGGCGTGATAGCCGTGTGCCTCGCGGTGCATCCGCTCGACATCCTCGGCTGCCGCTTGGCGCACCTGACGGGCACCGGCATCGGCCTCGCTGAGCCGCAGCTCGGCCCGGCGGACTGTCTCGGCCTCCTGCTCGTGCGCCTCGGCGAGGAGCCGCTCGGCCTCGCGCGCCGCACCGTCGCGAGTGCGGGCGGCATCCGCGCGCGCCTCGGCGAGCACCGACTCGGCGATCTCCCGCAGCCGGCGGGCCTCGGCCTCGGCCTCGGCGACCCGGTCCCTGGCGGTGGCCGTGGCGCTCCCGAGCAGCGTCTGGACCCGCTCGCGATGGATGCGGGAGCGCTCGCTGACCTCCCGGTGGTGGGCCCGGGCCCGCTCCAGCGCCTCGGCCTCGGCCCGCTCGACGATCCCTCGGACCATGCCCTGAGCCCACGCCAGATGCTTCTCGGCGGCCTCGATGGTGGCCGCGGCCTCTGCTTCGGCCTCGGTGACCTGGCGCTCGGCCTCGGCCCGTGCCTGTTCGAGGAGACTCTCGTGCTCGGCGCTGCGTGCGCTCTCTCGGGCGGCGAGCTCGTCGAGCCGGCTGTTCACGGCGGCGTCGACCTCCGAGCGGCGGCGAGCGACATAGGCGTCGACGCCGGCCCGCAGCCGGGCGACCTCGCCGAGGGTGCTCTCGCGCATCGCGAGCAGGTCGGCGGTGTGCGCCTCCTGCTCACCGGCCCAGCGCTCCTGGTGCGCACTCTCCTCGGCGGCGAGGCGGGCCATCGTGGTGTCATGGTCGCGCCGCGCCCGCTCGACCAGTGCGGCGGCCTGCCGCTCGGCCTCCTCCAGGCGGGCCTGCGCCTGTTCGTCGCCCACGGCGACGGCTTCGTCGCTCGCCTTGGTGGCGCGTGCCCGCAGCAACGCTGCCTGGTCGGCGGCGTCGGCGAGCAGGATCGCGGCGTCTGCCTGAGCCTCTTCGAGCCGCTGCTCGGCCTCCTCCCGGGCTCGCTCGACCGCGGCGCGCAGCTCGTCGAGCTCGGCTGCGGCTGCGGCGGACTCGAGCCGGAGCCGGCTCGCCTCGCTACGTGCCTCGGCGGTCTCGCGGTGCGCGTCGGCGCGGAGCTGGTCGGCGAGGTCCTGGGCCCGCGTCAGCAGGGAGAGCGCCTCGTCGACCGGTGCCCCGGCCGGTCCCGGCGGCTCGCCGGCCGTCCGGGCGGGCAGGTCCGTGCTCGGCTCGGTCGCTGTGGTGTGGCGCGCGGACCCGTCGGACACGCCGACCATGATCGCAGAGCATCGACGGTTCGCCGGACCACATCCGAGTACATCTCACCGGGCCGGTACATTTGGCCGCGCGCGCCCCCCGACCCGCAGTAGTCGGCGGCGTCTCGACCCACCCGAAGGAGCTCCGCGTGTCCGCACGCCTCTTCACGTCCGAGTCCGTCACCGAGGGCCATCCGGACAAGATCTGCGACCAGATCTCCGACTCGATCCTCGATGCGATGCTCGCCCAGGACCCGCGGAGCCGGGTCGCGGTCGAGACGATGGTCACCACCGGGCTCGTCCACGTGGCCGGCGAGGTCACCACGGAGGCGTACGTCGAGATCCCCCGGATCGTCCGGGAGACCGTGCTCCGCATCGGGTACGACTCCTCCACCAAGGGCTTCGACGGCGCGTCGTGCGGGGTCGAGGTGTCGATCGGCCAGCAGAGCCCCGACATCGCGCAGGGCGTCGACACCGCGGTCGAGAGCCGCACCGGCGCGGTGGACCCGCTCGACAAGCAGGGCGCGGGCGACCAGGGGCTGATGTTCGGTTACGCCTGTGACGACACCCCCGAGCTGATGCCGCTCCCGGTCTTCCTCGCCCACCGGCTCGCCGAGCGGCTCACCGAGGTGCGCAAGAACGGCGAGCTCTCCTACCTGCGCCCCGACGGCAAGACCCAGGTGACCATCGGCTACGACGGCGACCGGGCCGTCGCTCTCGACGCCGTCGTCGTCTCCAGCCAGCACGCCGAGGACATCAGCCTCGACGGCATGCTCGAGCCCGACGTGCGCACGCACGTCATCGAGCCGGTGCTCGCCGAGCTCGAGGAGGCCGGCACCGAGCTCGCCACCGACGACTACCGCGCCTACATCAACCCCACCGGCAAGTTCGTCGTCGGTGGTCCGATGGGCGACGCCGGCCTCACCGGCCGGAAGATCATCGTCGACACCTACGGCGGCATGGCCCGCCACGGTGGTGGTGCGTTCTCCGGCAAGGACCCGAGCAAGGTCGACCGCTCCGCCGCGTACGCGACCCGGTGGGTGGCGAAGAACGTCGTGGCCGCCGGGCTGGCCCGCCGCTGCGAGGTCCAGGTCGCCTACGCCATCGGCAAGGCACAGCCGGTCGGTCTCTACGTCGAGACGTTCGGCACCGAGAGCGCCCCGGCCGACCGCATCCAGCAGGCCATCCTCCAGGTGTTCGACCTGCGCCCGGCCGCGATCCTCGACCAGCTCGACCTGCTCCGTCCCATCTACACACCGACCGCCGCCTACGGCCACTTCGGCCGCACCGCGGCCGAAGGGGTGGACGGCGCCTTCACCTGGGAGCGCACCGATCGGGTCGAGGCGCTGCGGGCTGCCGCCGCCGGCTGACTCCGCACCGTCCGCCGGGGAAGCGCACCGACCGGGTCGAGGCGCTGCGGGCCGCCGCCGGCTGGCTCGCATCGTCCGCCGGGGAAGCGCACCGACCGGGTCGAGGCGCTGCGGGCCGCCGCCGGCTGGCTCGCATCGTCCGCCGGGGAGCGCACCGGTCCACGTCGCGGGTCGGCGCGCTCCGCTAGTTTCGCGATCATGACCGGGGCGGATGACGCGGTGCGGGCGAGCGAGCAGCTCGCCCTCATCCCGCCGCGGTCCGGCCGCCCGCGGCGGCTCGCGGGAGCCGACCCCACGTCATCCGCACGACCGGTCGCGCTGGTCCAGGTCGACACCGGGCTCGCGCACCTCGACCGGCCCTTCGAGTACACCGTGCCGCAGTCGATGGCGGATGACGTGCAGCCGGGTGTGCGGGCCAAGGTGCGGTTCGCGGGTCGGGACCTCGACGGGTTCGTGCTCGAGCGTCGCGACGAGGCCGAGCATCCGGGGCGGCTCACGCCGTTGCGCCGAGTGGTGTCCCCGGAGCCGGTGCTCAGCGGACCGGTGCTCGCTGCGGCGGGAGCGGTGGCCCGGCGGTACGCCGGCACGGTCGGCGACGTGCTCCGGTTGGCGGTGCCACCGCGCCATGCGGCGGCCGAGAGGGCACTCCCCGTCGAGCGCCCACCGCACGGCACGCTGCCTGGCCGGGAGAGTTGGGCCTGGCGCGGGCTGCCCGCGGGTGAGGCGTTCCTCGGCCATGTCGCCGCGGGCGGTGCGCCCGCGGCATCCGCGCTGGCACTGCCGTCGCCGACCGCCGGCGAGGGCTGGCCGCATCTCCTCGCCGAGGCCGCGCGCGCCGCGGTCGACGGCGGACGGGGGGCGGTGCTCGTCGTGCCCGACGGCCGCGACGTGGCCCGGGTCGACGCCGCGCTGGCCGAGGTGCTCGGGCCGGGCCGGCACACCAGGTTGACCGCCGACCAGGGGCCGCAGGCCCGGTACACCGCGTTCCTCAAGGTGCTGCGCGGGCACGTCGACGTCGTCGTCGGCACCCGGGCGGCGGCGTTCGCCCCGGTGCGGCGGCTGGGGCTCGTCGCCTGGTGGGATGACGGCGACGACCTCCACGACGAGCCGCGCGCGCCGTACCCGCACGTCCGGGAGGTGCTGCTCGCCCGCGCTCGGGAGGAGGGCGCGGCCGTCCTGTC
>JBOFLR010000039.1:0-1589 GCA_051657965.1 Dermatophilaceae bacterium | reverse complement strand
AGGTGCCGATGCGCATCTACCCGGCGGTGCACTACGTCATGGGCGGGCTGTGGGTCGACTACGACCTGCAGTCGACCATCCCGGGGCTGTTCGTCACCGGCGAGGCCAACTTCTCCGACCACGGTGCCAACCGGCTCGGCGCCTCGGCGCTGATGCAGGGCCTCGCCGACGGCTACTTCGTGCTCCCGAACACCATCCGCGACTACCTCGCGAAGGGCCCTTTCCCCGCCATCCCGGATGACGACGTCGCCGTCGCCGAGGCACGCGACGCCGTGGTCGGGCGCACCCAGCGGCTGCTCGCCGTGAACGGTGAGCGCAGCGTCGACTCGTTCCACAAGGAGCTCGGCGCCGTCATGTGGGAGTACTGCGGCATGGAGCGCTCGGAGGAAGGGCTGCTCAAGGCGATCGACCTCATCCGCGGGCTGCGCGAGGAGTTCTGGCGCAACGTCCGGGTGCTCGGGTCGGCCGACACGCTCAACCAGAGTCTGGAGAAGGCCGGCCGGGTCGCCGACTTCCTCGAGCTCGGCGAGCTGATGTGCGTCGACGCCCTCCACCGCCGCGAGTCCTGCGGTGGGCACTTCCGTACGGAGAGCCAGACCGACGACGGCGAGGCGCTGCGCCACGACGACGACTACCTGTACGTCGCGGCATGGGAGTTCTCCGGTGGCAACGGCGACGGCGAGATGGCGGCGCCGGTGCTGCACAAGGAGGACCTCGTCTACGAGGCCATCGAGCTGAAGCAACGGAGCTACAAGTAACGCACGGGGGGCTTCGCCCCCCGTGGACCCCCCACAACTACACACCACGAGGGCTTCGCCCCCCGCGGACCCCCCACAACTACACACCACGAGGGCTTCGCCCCCCGTGGACTCCCCGACGACCCTCAGCGGTCTTCCTCGGACACCTACCCATGAGGCCCAGTACATGAAGCTCACTTTGAAGATCTGGCGGCAGGAGGGGCCGCGGCACCGCGGCCGGCTCCACACGTACCAGGTCGCCGACATCAGCCCCGACATGAGCTTCCTCGAGATGCTCGACGTGCTCAACGAGTCGCTCATCGCCCGGGGCGAGGAGCCGGTGGCGTTCGACCACGACTGCCGCGAGGGTATCTGCGGCTCGTGCGGCCTGATGATCTCCGGCGCAGCGCACGGCCCCGAGAAGACCACGACCTGCCAGCTGCACATGCGCAGCTTCCGCGACGGCGAGACCATCACCGTGGAGCCGTGGCGCGCCGAGGCGTTCCCGGTGATCAAGGACCTCGTCGTCGACCGCGGCGCGTTCGACCGCATCGTCCAGGCCGGGGGGTACATCTCGGCCAACACCGGGTCGGCTCCCGACGCGCACGCCACGCCGGTGCCGAAGCCGAACGCCGACCGTGCCTTCATGGCGGCCGAGTGCATCGGCTGTGGGGCGTGCGTCGCGGCCTGCCCGAATGCCAGCGCGATGCTGTTCATGGGTGCGAAGGTCACCCACCTCGCCGAGCTGCCGCAGGGCCAGCCCGAGCGGATGGCGCGGGTGGTCTCGATGGTCGACCAGCACGACGATGAGGGCTTCGGCGGCTGCACCAACGTCGGCGCCTGCACTACGGC
>JBOFLR010000038.1:0-2586 GCA_051657965.1 Dermatophilaceae bacterium | reverse complement strand
GCAGCGGCAGTCGACCTCGCGGCCGTTCGGATCGTCCAGGAGTCGATGACGAACGTCATCCGCCACGCTCGTGCCCGACGGGCCTGGATCCGTCTGACGTACCGGGACGACGAGCTCGAGGTGACGGTCGACGACGACGGGACCGGCGTCGTCGAGGTGATGCCCGGCAACGGCATCCGGGGGATGGAGGAGCGCGCAGGTGCATTGGGTGGGCGGCTCGCGGTGACGTCGTCCGCGCACGGCGGGATCCAGGTGGTCGCCTCGCTCCCACGGCGCACCGGCGAGCACGCCGCCGCGTCGCAGGGCCCGGAGCGCACGTCGTGATCCGGGTCGTGCTCGCCGACGACCAGCCACTGCTCCGGGCCGGGCTCCGTGCGCTGCTCGATGCCGAGCACGACGTCGAGGTGGTCGGCGAGGCGGGAGACGGTGCGGAGGCCGTCCAGGTCGTCGCCGCGACGCGGCCGGACGTCGTGCTCATGGACATCCGGATGCCGGGCACCGACGGCCTGGCGGCCACCCGCCGGATCACCTCGACCGACGAGCTCGCCGCGACCAAGGTGGTCGTACTCACGACGTTCGACCTCGACGAGTACGTGTTCGACGCAATCCGATTGGGAGCCAGTGGTTTTCTCGTCAAGGACACCGAACCAGCCGAGCTGCTGCGCGGGCTGCGAGCCGTCGCTGCGGGCGATGCGCTGCTGTCGCCCGGGGTGACCCGGCGGCTGATCGGCGAATTCGCCAGCCGTAGCCGCGCGACGTCGGCACCTGCCCTGTCGCGTCTCGACCAGCTGACCGAGCGGGAACGAGAGGTCCTCGCGCTCGTCGGCGAGGGGCTGAGCAACGACGAGATCGCCGGTCGTCTCGTGGTCAGCCCCGCGACCGCCAAGACCCACGTCAGCCGGGCGATGGTCAAGCTCGACGCCCGCAACAGGGCCCAGCTGGTGGTGCTCGCCTACGAGTCCGGGCTGGTGCGCCCGGGATGGTCGGGGAGCTGACGGGCGTCATCCGTCAGGCGGTCGGCACGGGACGACGGTGAGCGGTCGCCGCGTGACGAGTCGGACCGGCGGGTGAGTTGCGTCGCCGAGTGCCACGTCGGTCGAGCGAGTTCCAGCTCTCGCGGCAGTGCACCGCGAATGGCAGCCGGTCGACGGCAGATGGCCGGAAACCTGTCGTTACGGCCGGGCTCGCGCCGTAGCGTTGGACAGGTGACCTCTCGCGCCCCTGAACCGACCGCCGACGTCGGACCGGTGCACGACACGTCGCCATCTGGTCGCGAACACCGTTCTGTCGCAGGATCCTTGAAGTGGCAGCTGACGCTCGCCATGGCGGTCACGCTCCTCCTCTGGGCGTCGGCGTTCGTGGCGATCCGGCATCTCGGCGCCTCGGTACCTCCGGGTGCCCTGTCGCTCGGCCGGCTGCTCGTCGCCTCGGTGGCGCTCGGCGTCATCCTGCTGATGCAGCGCCGCCCCGTGGTCTGGCCCACCCGCCGGGACTGGCCGCTCCTCGGACTGTGCGGCGTGTCGTGGTTCGGTGTCTACAACGTGGCGCTGAACGCCGCGGAGCAGCGCATCGACGCCGGGACGGCGGCCCTCGTCGTGCAGGTGGGGCCGATCCTCGTCGCACTGCTGGCGACGGTGTTCCTCGGTGAACGGCTCACCCGCTGGCTGCTCGTGGGGATGGTGGTGGGGTTCGCCGGCGTCGCGGTCATCGCGCGCGCCTCGAGCGGGAGCTCCACCGGCGACCCGGTGGGCGTGTGGCTGGCCGTGGTCGCCGCGGTGACCTACGCGGTCGGGGTGCTCGCCCAGAAGCCGCTCCTCGGGCGGCTGCCCGGGCCCGAGGTCACCTGGCTGGCCTGCGTCGTCGGCACGGTGACCTGCCTGCCCTGGGCAGGCGAGCTCGTGGGCGTCATCCGCACCGCCGGTACCGCCGACCTCCTCTGGATCGGCTACCTCGGGGTCTTCCCGACGGCTGTCGCATTCTCCACCTGGGCGTTCGTGCTGGCCCGGGGAGACGCCGGGACGGTGACACTGACGACGTTCCTCGTGCCGTTCATCGCCACGTTGCTCGCCTGGCTGCTGCTCGGCGAGGTACCGCCCGCGTTGGCCTTCGTCGGTGGAGCGCTCGCGGTGGTCGGGGTCGCTCTCACCCGGATGCCGCCGCGGACAGCGAGCCGGTGAGCCGGGTACCGCGACCGTCCGAACAGCCCTTGCGCCACCGACGGGCCGTCGACCGCGTGCGGACGACGGGCTGTCGATCGTGTGGACGACGGGCTGGTGCGCTGCGTCGTCATCCGTTATCGTCGGCGCGGCGGAACGAAACCGTTTCGTTTCATCCGGACGACGAAGGGGCTGCGACCGATGTCCTCGACAGCGTCCCTCGCGTCGTCCCGGCGGCGGGTCGAGGGGGATCGCGAACGCGAGATCCTCTCCGCCGCCCTCGGCGTGCTCGCCGAGGTCGGCTACGACCGGATGACGATGGATGCCGTGGCGCTCGCGGCGCGAGCGTCGAAGGCCACGCTCTACCGCCGCTGGCAGTCCAAGACGGCCCTCGTCGTCGACGCCCTCCTCTGCCACGGCGATCTCGACA
>JBOFLR010000037.1:0-4326 GCA_051657965.1 Dermatophilaceae bacterium | reverse complement strand
ATGGCCCGGCTGCGTGCGGACCCGCCCACGACGATCGGGGGCGTCGACGTCGCCCACACCGACGACCTCGCCCGCGGCGACGGCGGCCTGCCACCCACCGAGGGCCTGCGCTGGTACCTCGCCGACCACTCACGGGTCGTCGTGCGCCCGTCCGGCACCGAGCCCAAGCTCAAGGTCTACCTCGAGTGCGTCGAGCCGGTCGCGGATGACGGCGTGCGCGCCGCCCGGGAGCGCGCGGACCGCCGGCTGGCCGCCATCCGCTCCGATCTCCAGAGCCTCATCCGCGTCTGAGTCACCACGGACACGCCGCGAGTGGCACGGCCCGAGCGGGTCGCGAGGCGCCTCGCCGTCACCGTGACGACCCGGGATCTCGGTCGGGACGCTCCTCACGTGAACCACGTCCCGCTCCTAGTGCACACCCGCCTCGAGGCCGGCATCGGCGTGGCCGGCTCCCGGGGAGTCGCCCTGGACGGGCTGCTCGCCGCCGGCTGTGCCGCCGGGACGACGCCGCCTCTGGCGAGTACTGGCCTCGGTCCTGAACAGCCCGTCCCGACCGACCTGCCGCCGGCTCGGTGCGGCACCGGCCCGGCTGGCACTGGGCCGCGACCAGCGCCTGACCCGTCGACGGGTATCACCTCGAGCCGGACCTACCGTGGTGGTCCGGGCCGGTCGGCCGTGCTCCCTGGAGACATTCGCCGCCGCCCTCCCGGCGCGGCCGCGGAGAGGCGAGGACCGCTACCGGGCCCGCTGGATACTACTGACCGTCACCATCTGCGCCGCGGTCACCTGCACCGCGGTCGGCGACCCCGACGCCGTCACCGAGCTGCTCGACCCAATCCAGGCGATCGGGAAGAGACACGCCGCCGACCATGGCCGGATGCTGCACCAGACCATCACACCGCCCCGACGCCGACCCGTGGGACGCTGCACATCTGCACCCTGACCGCACCTTCGGCCGGCCCACCCATCGACCTGCCTTACCGAACACCACCCAGCCCGGCCAGTACCAGCTGCCCCTCGTGCACGATCCGCAACACCTGGCCTCAAACGAGAACCGGCTCGCTGCACGCGAACCCGGATCTGCCCGTGGCCCTCGCCATGAGGCGGTGCTCGACTGTCCTCCGCGAGGTCATTGACCGGCTCGGTGACCCGGCCGACCTGGCCGGGTCGAGCCTGCCGAACGAGGAGTGGACGGGCATCAAGTCGGTCACCCTGCGCCGGTCGGCGGGTGCGCCATCTCGAGTAACGGCCCGACTATGACCGTAGGCCATCCTCACGGCTCGGGACTTTCAGCCGTTGCGCCGAGTGGCGGGCAGCCCCCGGGCACGTGTCCTTTGCGGTCGAGTTTCGCGAATCGCGGTACGAGCAGCTTCGCTGCGGTCGAGAATGTCAGGGTCCCGGGGTGGGACTCGAACCGAGGTCGGGAGGCTGTCGATGTCCGCGCAGTTCACTTCGCCCAAAGCCCATGCCGACCGAGCGACGCTCAGAACTAGGAGCCGACGCCGGAGGCGGTGGCTGGGCGCGTCCATCTCCAGTGTCCTAGTCGCCTCGTCGTTGCTGGTCGGTCCGTGGGCGGCATCGAGCGCGGCGGGTCAGGACGTTGGGCTCGAGTGCGACTCCCAGTCACCCACAAGACAGGACGTCACCGTTGGCCCCAATGACACCATCAAGACTCGGGGACATCAAGGAGCGGACACTGATATAGATCAGCAAGGTCGCTATGCGCGCTACACACTCACCTGGGGGCTATCTACGCCTGACCTGAGCGACCCCAACATGCCTGATCCCTCAGGGAGCCCCAACTCAGTTCCCCCTAGCCTCATCTGGGAGGTCAAGGAGGCAGACCCAGGCGGCGGGGCGGGTTTCAACGGGCTGTTCTCTCACCAGTATTCCAACGGCGGGTACCCAATCGGATTCACGGCATACATGATAAAGGCCTACTCCACCAACGGTGTCGACTACGTCGACGAGGTTCGCTGCACCTGGAGGGTGGTGGTGCTGTCCGTAGATCCAGTGCCGGGGGTCCAGGTTCTGTTCAGCGGCTATGATATTGGCGACGCCGGGACGCGTCAGTGTGGTGGGACAGGTTGGAGCCTCACTCCGGTCAATGAATGGACCCCGACGCTGCGGATCGACACAGACAATCGAGATGGTGGGTGCTCTCTTCAGCTTGGTCTTGTCAAAGCGTCCACCTGGCTCAACGGGGCGATCAGCACCGACTGGCAGGCGCATCCCGGCGCCAACGACAGTCAATGCTTGGATCGTGGTCGCCAGGACTGGCCGACGCTCGGCTTGAACCGAATTGTCATCGACACCGACGATCGGCGCGGATGGTGCGACCTCACCTTCGACGTCACCGACCCAGCGGTCGCCGTCGACGTCAGCTTCTATCCCGACGGCAACGGCCAGTGTGTGAACAGCACCGGTGACAGCGGCTTCCACACCGCGTACCGGGGACACCCGGTGACCATCGGCATCGACACCGACAGCCGAAACGGAGGCTGCCAGTTCGCCGTCCGCGTCCGCACCAACTTCACGCCGCCACCACCACCCGAGCCGCGGCTGATACTCGACTGCGCACCAACCCGACAGCGCTACTACTGCGACGCTCGGATCGCGAACGACAACCAGAGCGACTACTCGATCACCTGGACCGGCCCGGCGATCACACCCACCTCCGGAGCCTGGTCGGTCAGCGGAGACTGCGCCGCCGGCCAGAACGTCACCGTAGCCGCCGCGGCATCCCGTTCGACACCCCCCCGAACCCTCGACGCGATGACCAGCTTCACGTGTCTTGGACCACGTGACTCGATTCCCTGAGTCGTCTGGCCCCGGCTCGTCACCGTCACCGTCACCGTGGCCGACCGCGACGCGACGGCCGCTCGCGCCGAGACGCTGGGCGGTCCCGTGCTCGGCCCGACCGAGACCGACTGGACCGCCGAGGCCGTGGTGCGCGACCCACAGGGCGCGGTGTTGACCGTCAGCCAGTTCGCTCCGCCCGACGACTGGGGCTGAGCTACGGCCGAGGTCGGTCGCCTCGGCTGCTCACATCGCCGCTGGTGCCCGCGCATGCCGACCCGAGCCGGGGATGTGGGACTCCGGCTCGGGTCGGCGGGCTTCGTGCGACGAGGTCGGTGGATCTCACCGCCTCGTGCGGTGGTCGCCTTCCTCAGCGGCCGCCGGTGATCGCCTTGATCAGCTCACCGTCCGGGGTGTCACCGCTCAGTTCCCAGAAGAACGTGCCACCGAGGCCCTGCTCGTCGGCCCACGCCCGTTTGCCGGCGATCGTCTGCGGGGTGTCGTAGCCCCACCACTGGTCGCCGCACCGGGCGTAGGCGGTGCCGCCGACGGTGCCGGTGGCAGGGCACCGGGTCTTGAGCACCTCGTAGTCGTCGATGCCCTGTTCGAAGGCACCCGGGGCCGGCCCGGTGGCGGCTCCGCCCGGGGCGTCCTGGGTGACGCCGGACCAGCCGCGCCCGTAGAACCCGATGCCGAGGAGGAGCTTGTCGGAGGGGATGCCGAGGCTCTTGAGCTTGCCGATCGCGGTGGCGGTGTCGAAACCGGTCGTCGGGATGCCGTCGTACGAGGTGAGCGGGGAGTGCGGCGCCGTCGGGCCCTGGGCGGTGAAAGCGCCGAAGAAGTCGTAGGTCATCGGCATGTACCAGTCGACGTACTGCGCGGCGCCGGCGTAGTCGGCCGCCTCGATCTTGCCACCGGCCGTGCCGTCGGCGGTGATCGCCGAGGTGACCAGGTCGGTGCCGAACGTGCCGCGAAGCGCCGCCATGAGCGTGCGATAGGCGTCCCGGCCGCTGGTGTCGCAGCTGAGGCCACACGCGTTGGGGTACTCCCAGTCGATGTCGATGCCGTCGAACACGTCGGCCCACCGCGGGTCCTCCACGAGCGCCCGGCAGGATGCCGCGAACGCGGCCGGGTCCTGCGCGGCCTGGCCGAACCCGCCGGACCACGACCAGCCGCCGAACGACCAGATCACCTTGAGGTCGGGATGACGCTGCTTGAGCTTGCGCAGCTGGTTGAAGTTGCCGCGCAGCGGCTGGTCCCAGGTGTCGGCGACGCCGTCGACCGACTGCTCCGCGGTGTACGCCTTGTCGTACGCGGCGTAGGAGTCACCGATCGTGCAGCGGCCGCCCGTGACGTTGCCGAAGGCGTACATGATGTGCGTCAGCCGGTCCGCGGAGCCGCTCGTCTCGATGGTGCGCACGTGGTAGTTGCGGGCATACACCCCCCATTCCGGGAAGTACCCCACCACCCGGTCGCCTGTGGCGGCCGCGGCGTCATCCCGGACTGCCGTGGCCTCGGCCGGTCGTG
>JBOFLR010000036.1:0-23038 GCA_051657965.1 Dermatophilaceae bacterium | reverse complement strand
AGGACTGCTCGCCGTAGCGAACCGGGCTGACGCCGACCTCACCACTGCGGTCGTGGCCGGGTCCGGTCGCGGCGCACCGTCCCTGCACCGGATGACGCCCGCTGCCTAGGCTGTGGAAATGGACGCCACTCCGCAGGCTCCGCCCCCTGCCGCGGATGCTGACCCGTCGCCTCCCGACATGGGTCGGCCGCGACTGGCAGTGGTCAGCGCCACCACCGCCGTGGTGGCACTCGTCGGCGGGTGGACCTGGGCGGCCGCGGTGCAGCCGGGCGACTTCGACCAGGCCGCCGAGACGGTGAGCGCGCTCGCCGCCTCCACGACACCGCGGCGCTGGGTGATGACCACCGGGCTCGTCGTCACCGGGCTGGCCCACCTGGTCACCGCATGGGCGCTGCGGCCGGCCGAGCGACGCGGACGCTTCCTGCTCGCCGCCGGTGGTGTCGCGACCCTTCTCGTCGCGGCACTGCCGCTCCCTACCCCCACCGCATCCTCGCTACCCCATACCGTCGCGGCCGGCCTCGCGTTCGGGTTGCTCGCCGTCTGGCCGTGGCTCGCCGCCAGGCCCGGCGGCCCGGCCGCCCTCAGCCCGCCGGTGTCGCGCCTGGCCGCGGCCATACTCACGGCGTCCGTCGTCTCCTGGCCGCTCAGTATCGGCAGCACCACCTTCGGACTGCACGAACGGGTCGTGGCGACGCTCGTCGTGACCTGGCCACTTGTCGCCGCGGTCAGCACCTGGTGGTGGGCCGGGCACCGGATCGGGCCGCGCCGGGCGCGGCGCGCTCTCGAGACGCTGGTGCTCACCGTGGCCTGCGCGACGGCAGGTGTCGCTGCGACGGCCGCGTTCCCCGCGACCGCCGAGACGCGGCACTACTCCGCCGAGGTGTGGCTCGACCCCGACCCACGGTTCGGCGGTGAGCTCGCCGCGTCGACGACGTTCGGCGACGTCGTGCTCGACTTCCCCGGCATCGCCCCCGGCGTCCGGGCCGTGCCGCAGGTGGAAGCGAGCATCGCCGACGTGCTGGCCCGGCCCGGGGTCACCCTGACCACCCTTCAACCCGGCCCGGAGGAGCTGAACGAGGCGATCCGCGGCGCCGGCGTCGACGTGCTCGGACGGTTCGTGCTCGGTGCGGTCGGGATCGCCGCACTGGTGGTCGGCGGGTCGGCTGCGGTCCGTCGACGCCGACCGCAGGGGTGGCTGGTCGTCTCCGGTGTGGTGGCCGTCGTGGTCTCGACCGGCGCGACGACGGCGGCGACGCTATGGACCTACCAACCGAGCCGACAACCCACCTTCACCACCACCGGTGTACTCGGCACGATCCAGCAGAACGAGAACCTGTTCGGCGATGTCGAACAGCGTGCTGCGGAGGCAACGCCTTACGTGCGCAACCTGATCGCGCTGTCCACGGCGCTCCAGGAACGGTATGCGGCGGAGCCGCTCACGCGCGACGTCGCGCTGCGGGTGCTGCTCGTCAGCGACGTGCACGCCGGAAACCAGTACGCGCTGATGCGCTCCGTGGTCGAGGCGGAGGACGTGGACCTCGTCGTCGACACCGGAGACCTGCTGACGTTCGGCACGGTGCAGGAGGGCGAGGTGTCCGGCGTGTTCGACGGCATCGCCTCGCTCGGCGTGCCCTACCTGTTCGTCCGCGGCAACCACGACGCCACCGGCCCCACCGACACCGCAGTGCTGTCCCGGCTCGATCAGATCAGCAATGTCGTTCTCCTGCAGCCAGCCTCGGGTGACTACACCGAGGTGGAGGTCGGCGGACTCCGCATCACGGGGTTCAACGACCCCCGGTGGTTCGGCGACTCGGGAACAGGAAGCCGGGAGGCGCAGGTGCCCGCTCGAGACACCTTCGCCGCCTCCTTCGAGGGCCGGCCCGCGCCGGACCTGCTGCTCACGCACGAGCCGTGGGCACTCGACGGTCTCGAGGGAGGAGTTCTCGTGAACGGGCACATGCACATTCCCGACCTCGAGGGCAACCGGGTGCAGGTCGGCACCTTCACCGGCGGGGGCCCGTTCAGTTACTACCTGAACGGCGAGGGCGGCGAGGAGCTCGTCGGCCAGCCGTCCGCGTTCGACGTGCTCGCCTTCGGCACCGACTGCCGGCTGGCGTCACTCACCCGGTTCCAGTTCCGCGACGTCGTCGAGGGCCGGCCCGCCTACGACGACGTGTCGCTGGTCAACGGCCGCCGCGTCGACGACCGCGACGCCGAGCCCGGCCGGGTCTGTACGGCTGGCGCCGAGCTGTCGACCGTGACCGTGCCCGCCGTGCGCCCCGACTGACCGACGACCGGCCGGCGCGAGGCGGACCGGCGAGCCGTCACCGCCGCGGCTCGGCGACCCCCAGCTCGCGGAGCACACCCGATCAGTCGCCGGCGACGCGGACGGTGGTGCGGTAGGCCAGATGTGGCTTCGGCCCGGCGCCGCAGCTCAGCGGCGCGTCGGGGAGGGCCTCCTCGGTGACCTCCACGACGCACCGGTCGGGAACGGGGCCGTCACCGAGCACCTCGACCGTGGACCTCCCGCCGCGGCCGATGTCGACCACGCCCGGTTCGGCGTCGCTCAGTCCGGCCGGGCCGAACCGCTCGAGGACGGCGGCCACCGCTGCCTGCACCACCGGCACGTGCCGGGTGCCTCCGCGGAGGTACTTGGCGTGGGTGCGACCGGCCCGGTGCTCGGTGAGCACTCGCGGCGCGGTGTCCGTGTCGAGGCGCCCGAAACAGGTGCCGTCGGGAAGCGAGAGCAGCGTGCCCGCGAAGCGGTGACCGCCGAGGTGGGTGCACTCCCAGACGTCGTCGGGCCACTCGCGGGCGAGCGCGGCGACGATGGGGCGGCCGCGTACGGCGCAGCAGGCGTCGCGCGTCCCGTGGGTGCAGACCAGCACCATCGGCGGGGCGTCGTCCTCGCTGGCCGCGAGCTCGTGGCCGAGTGAACGCGAGGCCATGACGAGGTCGGAGACGGTGCGCCAGGTGCCGCGCACCCACGTGCGATGCACGGTGTCGACGGCGAACCACCGCAGCACACCGTCGCCGGTGGGCCGCCTGCCGGGCCGACGTACGAGCAGCACCTTGCCCTGGAAGGCCCCGCAGAGCGCGTCGATCTCGGAACCGAGCTGACCGAGCAGCGGTGGCGTCTCGAGCGGCTGCGCGGCCCACGGCCCGGGATGCTCGACGAGCAGCCATCGCACTGCGTGGGGGGCCGTGCCGGCGATCGGGTCGGCGCGGTGGCGAGACGCCGCCGAGCAGCGCGAGAGGTCGGTCAGGGCCACCCGGCCGATGCTACGTGGGACAGCTGGCGGCGGTCGGGTGCGGGTCCGGATGGCGGATGGCGCCCCGACCGCGCCCGGCCGTCATCCGGGCTGGACGATCAGGCGCGCCCGGCAGCGGCGCGGCTGCGGCGGCTGAGGCTGTCGATGACGACGGCCAGCAGCAGCACGGCTCCGGTGACGATGAACTTGACGTTTGCCTCGACGGAGAGCAGGTCCAGCCCGTTGGAGATCGACCAGATGACGAGGATGCCGAGCAGTGCCGAGTACGCCGAGCCGCGCCCGCCGAAGAGCGACGTGCCGCCGATGACCGCCGCGGCGATGGCATTGAGGTTGGTGTCGGCGCCGCCGCTGCTCTGATTGGCCGACGCGAGCCGGGCCGCAGCGAGGATGCCGCCGAGTGCGGCGAACGTCGAGCAGAGCGTGAAGACGGAGAGGTAGACCCTGCGGACGTTGATGCCGGCCCGGCGGGCGGCCTCGACGTTGCCGCCGATGGCGAGCACCGACCGGCCCCAGGTGGTGCGCCGGATGGCGAGGTCCATGAGGACGACGAGCCCGAGGAAGGTCAGCACCATGACGGAGACGCCGCGGTCGCGACCGAGCACGGTGACGGCGACGAGAAGGAGGGCGGCCAGGCCGCCGGCCCGGATCGCGAGCATGAGCACCGGGACGGTCGACAGCCCGGCCTGCGACCGGCGCGCGTTGGCGCGCAGCCGGGTGAGGAGGTAGAGCGCGGGAAGGGCTACGGCGAGGGCGAAGGAGACGGCGTCGGGCAGGAACTGCTGCGACGCGAACCGCACCAGCGAGGACTCGAAGGGGATGTTGATGGTGCCGTCCGTACCGAGCACCCGCAGCTGCAGACCGAGCAGGGCGAGCAGGCCGGCCAGGGTGATGACGAAGCTCGGTACGCCGAACCGGTTGAACAACAGGCCGTAGAGCAGACCCGAGAGTGCTCCCACACCGAGGGCGGCGAGCAGCGACACCCAGATGCTCACGCCGTTGTTCACGAACATCACGGCGAGCACCGCTGCTGACAGACCGGACATGGAGCCCACCGACAGGTCGATCTCACCGAGCAGCAGCACGAGCACGATGCCGATGGCGATGACACCGACGGGCACCATCTGGATCGTCAGGTTGACCAGGTTGCGCGAGGACAGGAACGCCGGGTTGAGCGCGTAGAAGACCCCCCAGATCAGCACCAGCCCCACCACCACCGGCAGCGAGCCGAGGTCACCCGACCGCAGCCGGCTCAGCGTGGCGGAGAGCCACCCTCCGAGACCCTGGCTGGCGATGAGCCGCTCGTCCTGCAGGTCGGCGGGCACCGCGGCCGCGGTGGGGTCGGCGACGGTGGCGGCGGTCTCCGGTGACTGGCTCACGACTGCTCCTTCGGACGGCGCGCGGCGCGGGCGGTGACGGCGTTGGTGGTGGCCCCGGTGATCGCGGCGATGATCTCCTGCGCGCTGGTGTCGGCCACCCGGAACTCGCCGTTGTTGCGGCCGAGCCGGAGCACCGCCACCCGGTCGGCGACGGCCATGACGTCGGACATGTTGTGACTGATGAGGATGACGCCGAGCCCGTTCTCGCGCAGTCGTTCCACGAGGTTGAGCACCTCGGCGGTCTGGGCCACGCCGAGTGCGGCGGTGGGTTCGTCGAGCATGACGACCTTGGGCTTGCCGAGCAGGCTGCGGGCGATGGCCACGGTCTGGCGCTGGCCACCGGAGAGACTGGCGACGGGGATGCGCACGCTCGGGATCTTGGCGCTGAGCTCGCGGAGCAGGCGCCAGGACTCCTTCTCCATGGTCACCTCGTCGAGCGCGGCGGCGCGCACCACCTCGTTGCCGAGGAAGAGGTTGCCGACGACGTCGAGGTTGTCGCAGAGCGCGAGGTCCTGGAACACCGTGGCGATGCCGAGCCGCTGCGCCTCCGACGGCGAGGTGATCGTCACCGGTGCGCCGTCGAAGACCACCTGACCCTCGTCGGGCGCGTACACCCCGGCGATGGCCTTGACGAGGGTGGACTTGCCGGCGCCGTTGTCGCCGACCAGCGCGACGACCTCACCGGTCTCGACATGGAAGTCGATGTCCTTGAGCGCCTGGACGGCGCCGAAGCGCTTCGAGATGCCGGTCATCGACAGCACCGGCGCGAGGGTGGTGGTGGTGGTGGTGGTCATCTGCGGCTCACTCCTTCGTGAGGACGGCAGGGAGCGGACGGCCCCGACGACGTGGACGATAGTGGCACCGACGAGGTGAACGACAGGCGCACGAACGGCATTGGCCGGAGAGTCGAGGGCGCCGTCACGGACGCCGGGCCCGAGCGGCCGGTGCCTCGAGTCGTGTGCCGGAGGTGGCTGCTGTGGAGCAGCTGCGTCGGCACACGACTCGAGGGGTGGCGGTCAGGGTCGGGGTCAGCTGAGGCCGGCAGCGGTGCAGGCCTTGGCGTACTCGGCCGTGCAAATGTCGGCGACCTTGTAGAACTCGTCGGCGATGACGGTGTCCTTGATGTTTTCCTTGGTGACCACGACCGGGTCGAGCAACGTGGCAGGCACGCCTTCCTTGTCGGCCGAGGCCGTCGGGGTCTTGCCGTCGGACAGGGCGATGGCTGCCTTGGCGGCGTCCTCGGCCTGCGGCTTGATCGCCTTGTAGATCGTCAGCGCCTGGTCGCCGTTCAGGATCCGCTGGATGGCGGCGAGCTCGGCGTCCTGGCCGGTGACCGGAGGCAGCGGGTTGACGCCGCCGCCCTTGAGCGCTGCGATGGCACCACCCGCGGTGCCGTCGTTGGCGGCGTAGACGCCGACGAGGTTGCCCTTGACCGACCCGACCTGGCTCTCCATCCACGCCTGGGCCTTGTCGGGGCTCCAGTCGGGAGTGTCGAACTCGGCCTTGACGGTGTAGCCGCTGCCGTCGAGCACACTCTTCGCGCCCTTCTTGAAGTCGCCGGCGTTGGCGTCGGTGGGCGCGCCGTTGATCATCACGATGTCGCCGGAGGTCTTACCGGCCGCCTTCATCGCGTCGAGCAGGCCCTGTCCCTGGAGCTCGCCGACCTTCTGGTTGTCGAACGACACGTAGTAGTCGGCGCCCGCGATGAAGCGGTCGTACGCGACGACCTTGACGTTCTGTGACTTGGCGTTCGCGACGATGGTCTGGGCCGCTTTGCCGTCGACGGCGCTGATGACGAGCACCGACGCGCCCTGGGTGATGGCAGCCTCGGCCTGCTGCTGCTGCTTGGCGGCGTCCTGGCTGGCGTTGCTGTAGAGCACCTCGCAGTCGGCGCAGCCGGCCTTGACGCCCGCCTCGAAGAACGGCTTGTCGAAGGCCTCGTAGCGGGCGGTCTTGTTCTCGGGGAGGAGCAGGGCGATCTTCTTGGCGTCGCCCCCCGAGTCCGAGCCGGCGCCTGAGTCGGAGCCGGAGTCGCTGTCACCGCACGCCGACAGCGCCGACGCGGTGAGGACGAGCGCGGTCGCCGCGCCCGCCCAGCGGGTGGTTCGTGTGGTCATGCGCGGCCTCCTGGTGCCGTATCGCCGCCGCAACCTCTTTGGTACGGCGCTATGGCGAATTCAACTCCTCGCCACCTTTGACGTCAAGGCTTGAATACAAGGTATCGAGGCAACGAAACGGTCACGACTGCTCAGCCGGCGACCAGGGCGGCGCGGTCCTCGGCGGCACGCTGGGCGTCGGCGAGAGCGAGCGCCCCGACCACGTCGGCCTCGTCCGCCGCCAGGGCGCCCACCCGGACGTCGACCGTCGCTGCCGCACTGGGGATCGCACACCGCTCGATGGCGTCGCGCATCGGAGCGAGCACCATCTCGCCTACCCGCGCCACCTGACCACCGAGAGCTACGACCTCGGGGTTCAGCAAGTTGACGACACCGGCGACCGCAACGCCCAGGTGACGGCCGGCATCCTCGAGCACGCGCCGGCATCCGGGATCGCCGTCGAGGGCGCGCGCGATGACGTCGCGCAGCGTCAGCGCGCCGTGAGTGTGCCGCAACGCGCTGAGCACCGCCTGGGCGCCGACGAAGGTGTCGAGGCATCCCCGGTTGCCGCACCGGCACATCGGCCCGTCCTCGTCGATGGTCACGTGGCCGATCTCACCGGCCGTGCCGGCGTGTCCGCGGAACAGCTCACCGCCGAGGATCAGCCCGGCGCCGACACCGTACGACGCCTTGATGAAGATCCCGTTCGAAACACCCTGCAGCGCACCAGCCTCCGCCTCGCCGATGGCCGCGAGGTTCGCCGTGTTGTCGAGCTGCACCGGGACACGAAGAGCGTCGGCCATCACCGATGCCACCGCCACGCCAGTCCACCCGGGCAGCACCCCCTCCGAGCCGACCATCCCGGACACGCTGTCGATGGGTGCGGGCAGACCCACCGCGGCCGAGCGGAGGTCGGCGAGCAGGTGACCGCTGTTCTCGATGATCTCGTGGACCAGCCTGGTACCCCGCGTCAACCCCTCGTCGGCCACGTGGTCGGCGGGGAGCGGCATCCGGGTGCTGCTCACGATCTCGGAGGCGCTCGTGCCGATCGCCACCCGGATGTCGCGGTCGCCGAAGACGACCGCGGCGAGCAGTCCACGTGAGGTCGCGACCGACACCTGGACCGCTCGCCGGCCGTTGCGGATGCTCGGACTGAGCTGCACCGCACCGGCGCCGTGGAGCTCCTTCACGAGGTTCGAGACGGTGGCGGCGGACAGGCCGGTGACTCCGGCTACCTCGACCTGGGTGAGCGATCCGTGCTCGCGCAACGCGTCGAGCACCCGCAGGCGGTTCATCTCCCGAAGCGATGCCTGCGAACCCGGAGCCGGGCTCGTTGAGTTCACGGGCTAAAGATAAAGGAGCCGCGATCTCGGCGAAAGGACGAGATCGTGACCGGCTCACGGCCCGGAGTGCTCACGGCGGGCGGCCACGGTGACCGTCGTCGGATACCCGCGGCTGTTCGACGGAGAGAACTGCGACGAGGACGCGTGGATCGACGGACCGACGCTGCTCTTCATCCACGACTCCTTCCACCCGACCGGCACCGGACACTCCGCCGGACACGCACCGGCGCTCGGTCGTTGGATCATCGGCCGTGAGGTCTCGATCACCGCTCGCGTCCACGCCGGGGCCGCGGAATCGGCATCCGGCCGGACCGTGCTGCAACGACGACGCGCCGACGCCGACCGCGCCATCGACGCGGAGTGGTTCGAGGCTCCGGACCTCCATGCCCCGCGGCGCGAGCAGCGGCCGAGTGCGCCGGTGCCGACGTGTCATCGGGCGAGAGCGTCCTGGCTGCCGACCGGCTCTGGGGATGCCCGGCCGTCCTGCGCAGCCGGCCGGCGACCGTGGACGCTCCAGGTCGGGTGACAGGATGGACCTGACAGCGCCGTCTCGACCGGAAGTGACCTGACATGAGTGACCGCGTCCTCGTCGCCGGGGTCGACACCTCGACCCAGTCCTGCAAGGTCGTCGTGTGTGACGCAGTCACCGGCGAGATCGTGCGCGCCAGTCGAGCGACCCATCCCGACGGCACCGAGGTCGACCCGCGGCACTGGTGGTCGGCGTACGAATCCGCTACCGCCGGAGGTCTGCTCGACGGTGTCTCGGCGTTGGCGGTCGGTGGTCAGCAGCACGGCATGGTGCTCCTCGACGAGGCCGACGAGGTGGTCCGGCCCGCCCTGCTCTGGAACGACATCCGTTCCGCACCCGATGCGGTCGACCTCGTCGACGAGCTCGGCGCAGCGTCCTGGGCCGAGGCGACCGGTGTCGTCCCGGTGGCCGCCACGACGGTGAGCAAGCTGCGCTGGGTGGCTCGGGCCGAGCCGTCGTCCCTCGGCCGGGCTCGAGCCTGCGTCCTCCCCCACGACTGGCTCACCGGCCAGATCCTCCGGGCCGCAGGCGCTTTCGACGGTTGGGTCACCGACGGCGGCGACGCGTCGGGCACCGGGTACTGGTCGGCCGCCGCTCGCGAATATCGTCCCGACCTGCTCCGGCTCGCCACCGGGCGCGACCTCGAGGTACCCCGTGTCGCCGCACCGGCCGAGGTGGTGGGGCGGACCTTCGCGCCGTCAGGGCTACCGACCGGTACGGCACTCGCGGCGGGCACCGGCGACAACATGGGCACGGCCCTCGGACTCGGCCTCGCCACCGGCGATGTCGTGGTCTCGCTCGGCACGAGTGGCACCGCCTTCGCCCGCAGCGACCGGCCGAGTGCCGACCCGAGCGGCGCGGTGCAGTCCTTCGCCGATGCCGAGGGGGGCTTCCTGCCGCTGGTGTGCACCCTGAACGCCGCCCGGGTGCTCGTCGCGGGCGCCGCGATGCTCGGCACCGACCTCGCCGGTCTCGACCGACTGGCGCTCGCTGCCGCGCCCGGCGCCGGCGGGCTCACCCTGCTCCCCTACCTCGACGGCGAGCGCACCCCCAACCTGCCGGATGCCGCCGGGTCGCTCCATGGCCTGCGACGCGCCAACGCCACACCCGAGAACCTTGCCCGAGCTGTCGTCGAGGGCATGCTCCTCGGGCTGGTCCAGGCAGTGGATGCCGTTCGCGCTGAGGGCTCTCCGGTCACGCGGGTGCTGCTCGTCGGAGGTGCGGCGGCGTCCGCGGCGGTCCAGGAGACCGCGGCCGACCTCTTCGGAGTACCGGTCGCGGTACCCGAACCCGCTGAGTACGTGGCCCTGGGGGCGGCGCGTCAGGCGGCGTGGGCGCTGGCCGGCGACGAGCGCCCGCCGGCCTGGCCGGTCGGCATCGACGTCGTCGTCGACCCCACCGACGACCCGGCAGCACGCGAGGCCGTGGAGCGGTACCGGATGACGGTCACTGCCGTGCATCCGTCGGCAGCCGGATGACGGCCCGGCCGGCCGGCCTCGAGGAGCCCCGGGCCGGCCGCCGCCAGGTCGTGGGCCGTCAGGGCCCGAGGGCCCCGATCGGAAGGACGCTCACCCCGTCGTCCCGGCGGTAGGCGAAACCCGTCGAGGTGATCACCCCCAGAGCCGTCGGAGCACCGACTCTGATGTGGTCGACCTTCTGGACGAAAGTCACCAGGGACGCGGCGGCCTTGTCGGCATCGTCCGGGTTCAGCTTCACTTCGAAGGCACCCCAACGGCCGTCCGGCAGGGTCACGACGATGTCGACCTCGTTCTGGTTCTGGTCCCTCCAGTGGTGGACCGCACCGCCGAGCCGCTGTGCGTAGATGCGGACGTCGCGCACGACGAGGTTCTCGAACAGGTAGCCCGTCGCGTTGAGGTCTGCAAGGAGTTGCCTGGGCCCTTGACCAAGCGCTGCCACGGCCAAGGACGGGTCGACGAAGTAGCGCGTGGGTGAGGACTGCAAGGGCGTGGCCGACCGCATGTGCGGACCCCAGGCCGGAGAGTTCTCGATCAGGCGCAGACGACGTAGCGAGTCGAGATACCCGTCGACAGTGGCCCGTGCCACCGCCCCCTCCGCACCACCGACGTCCTTGGCGAGAACCGTGACCTTGGCCGACGTGGCGACATTGCGAGCCAACGAGGACAGAAGCCGGCGGATGTTCTCCGGGTCACGTCGGCGTGCTCCCAGTTGTTGGACGTCCACCAGGACTATCTGGCTCAGGTAGTCGCTCAGCCAGCGGCCGGCGTCCTCGGTGGTGGAGTCGAGCAGAGAGGGCCAGCCACCGATGCAGATGCGGTCGACGATCTCGGGCACCGACAGCCCGGCATCGCGTGCGGCGACAGGGTCGCCATCCATCACCGACTCCAGCGATGCCGCGCCGGTGGAATGACCTGACTCGAAGAGCGACATGGGCCGCATCTGGATGACGGCGACACGGCCGGCGCCAGAGTGCCGGTTGACGTCGTCACGTGGGGTGGCCGACCCCGTCAGGATGAAGAGCCCCTTCTCCGGGGAACGATCGTCGACGGCGCGCCGTACGTGCTCCCACAAGGTCGGGACCAGCTGCCACTCGTCGAACAGCACCGGGTTCGGATCGTCGAGCAGCAGCGACGGGGTAACCGAGGCCACGTTGCGCACTGCCTGGTCGACGTCGAGCCGATAGGTCGTCCTCGCCACGCGGGTTGCCGACTCGGTCTTCCCGCATGCCTTCGGTCCCTCGACCAGGACCGCGCCGATCGCACCGAGGCGTTTGCCGAGCTCGCCGTCGACGACTCGCTCGCGGTATCCGACCCCGGCTGTCATCGCTCTCGTGCCCCGCTCCCACTCCGCACCGCCGACCGCTCTTGGCTTTGCATAAACCATAGATCTAATCTTGCATTTTCCATAGCCTTCGCTGTGCAGAATCCACAAGTGCGCCGGCCCTTCCCGCCACCCGCACCGATTGCGCCCGTCCGCTCGACCCCACCGCCGCTCGAAGGCTGACAGACGGCCTGAGCCGTGTCAGGGGCGCCGTGCCCCGCTGGCAAGTGAGACGTCGGGATCGATGTCGTCGTCGATCCCGCCGGGACGCCACGACCTCGGTGCGGACGCAGTCGAGTCAACCGGGCTGCGGTGCAGCTGGACTCGCCTCGCCGGCGTGCCATGCAGCGAGGTAGGAGTCGATCTCCGTGAGGATGGCGGCCTTACCGGCATCCGCGAGGAACGCGCGCCGCACGCCCTGCCGAGCCAGCTCGGCCACGCCGTCGACGTCCAGCCCCAGCAGGCTCGCGGCGACGAGGTACTCCTGGTTGAGGCTGGTCGAGAACATCGGCGGGTCGTCCGAGTTGATCGTCACAGGCACTCCGGCCGCGACCAGGGTCGGTAGCGGGTGTTCGGCGAGCGACGGGACGGATCGGGTGCAGACGTTGGATGTCGGGCACACCTCGAGCGCGATCTGCCGCTCGGCGAGATGCTGCAGCAACGCCTCGTCGCGGGCGGCCGCGATCCCGTGCCCGATCCGGTCGGGGTCGAGGTGTCGCAGTGCGTCCCAGATCGTCTCCGGACCCGTGGACTCGCCGGCGTGCGGCACGCTTCGTAGGCCCTCGGCCCTGGCAGCCCGGAAGTGAGAAGCGAACTGCGACCGCGGAACGCCGGCCTCGCCGCCGCCCACCCCGAAGCTCACCAAGCCCTCCGGCCGCAGGTTCACTGCCACGTCGAGGGTGACGTCCGCCGCCCGTGAGCCGTAGTCGCCCGGAAAGTCGAAGCACCAGCGCAGCTCGGTGCCGTGATCGCGTGCCACTCGCCGCCGGGCGTCCTCGACTGCCTCACAGTAGGCCGCGGCCGGGATTCCTCGGGCGATCGACGAGAACGGCGTGAGCGTGACCTCGGCGTACCGGACCTGCTGTGCAGCCAGACCGGCTCCGACGTCGTACGTCAGATCGGCAAGATCCTGAGGGTCACGCAGCAGGTCCACGACCGCCAGGTAGACCTCGACGAAGTGCGCGAAGTCGGTGAACGTGAAGAACTGGCTCAACCGGTTCGGATCGGCAGGAACCGGCGTGGAGCCGGCGTACCGCTCGGCCAGCCGGGCCACGGTCGCCGGGGGTGCCGAGCCCACATGGTGTACATGCAGCTCGACCTTGGGCAACGCGTCGACGAATGCCTGCAACGGTGAGAGCACCGGACCTCCCGGGATGGTCGGGAGGCGCCCTTGTCGACAAGGCCCGGCCAAGCGTGGCGGACCGACAGGTCCGTCGCAGCGCCTCTCGACCGGTACGACGACGCTACCAGCGGAACGCGTACAGAGCGTGACCGCCACCGCTCGCGGATGACGACGCGGCGGCATCGAGCGGTCGAGGTCAGGCGGCCAGTCGCGGTACGAGCGTCTCGGCGGCCCAGGTGCGAGCCGTCCGCGGAGTGATGCCGAGTAGCTGCCACGTGGTCGAGGCATCCTGCGAGAGCGCCGGGTTGGACTCTTCGGGCATCGCGCGATAAGCGGCCGCCACACCCTTCGCCGCTGCCTCGCCGAGCGCCGGTGTCAGCAACGCGGCCCACTCGTCGGCGTCGACCCGGCGGAACCGCACCGTGCGCCCGAGGGCGTCGCCGATGGCCGAGGCCAGCTCCCCGGGAGTCAACACCTCCGGTCCGGCCACGGGCAGCACGCGGCCCTCGGCGCCGGCGTCCAGTGCAGCAGCAGCAGCGGCGGTGACGTCGCGGGTGGCGACCCACGCCACCTGGTCGTCCGCCGGCCGCGGGTAGACCAGCTCGCCCTCCGCGATCGGGCCGAGCGCCCAGGGCGCGACGTGGTTCTCGAGGTAGGCGGTGGGTGACACGACCACCGCGCCGGTGGCCGTGAGCGCCGCCGCGAGCGAGCGCGCCCCGAACGGGTCGGGCGCCTCCTCGGCCGGGACGGGGGTGCCGACGTTGACCGCGACTCTCAGCCCGTGGTCGCGCAGCGACCGCACCGACTCGACGACGGCTGCGGCCCCGTCGGGCCCGCCGAGCGACAGGGGGACGTGAAGTACCGCCGCGACCGCGGCGACATCGCGGGCGACATCCGCCAGTCCGGTGGCGTGGCGCAGGTCGCCGAGAGCGGCGCGCTCGCCCGCCGAGAGCCAGGCGCTGACCTGCTCGGGCCGGCTGGAGACCAGGACCGGGGAGGCATCACGCTCTCGAAGCGCGTCGACGAGCCCGGTGCCCTGTGATCCGGCGACACCGAGGGCAAGCACGGTGGACCCCGCGACATCGAGCGTGGCGTCGGGGGTACGCAGGTCGTCGGGGACGGAGGTGGGAGTGGTCATGGTGAGGTCCTTCGGGTCGCGGTCGTCATCCGAGATGGTTACTGTCGGTAATCAGCGCATCATGCGGAACCGATCGGCACAAGGAGGCACATTCATGACCAGTGGTGACATCGGTGTGCCCGGCGCCAGGACGTCAGCGGCCACCGCGGCCGACCCCGACTGCCCGGTGCGCGACGTGCTCGAGCGCGTCGGCGACAAGTGGTCGGTGCTCGTCGTCGCCCAGCTCGCCGACGGTCCGCTCCGGTTCTCGACGCTCCTCCGCGGCACCGACGGCCTCTCCCAGCGCATGCTCACCCGAACGCTGCGGCTGCTCGAACGCGACGGGCTCGTCGACCGCACGGTGACCCCCACGACCCCACCGCAGGTGAGCTACTCGCTGACCCCACTGGGCGCCGGACTGGCGACCGCCCTCGGACCGCTCACCGCCTGGGCCGTCGAGCACCGCGAGCAGGTGCGCACCGCCCGCGCGGCCTGGGACTCCGCTGGCGCCGCGGAGTCGGGCCCATCACGCGCACGAGGTTGAGGGCATGCCATCAGCTCTTTGGACCGGGCCGTCCGGGGATCCGTAGGTCAGGTCGGACGAACCGTCAGGACGAAGTGGGCGTTCCGTCCGGTGGACTCGCCACGAGCGAGGATGCCTTCGCCGACGAGGCGCTCGAGTGCCTGCCGAGCAGCCCCGACGGTGACTCCGGTCAGTGCGGCATAGTCGCCGGAGGTCATCCGCTCATGTGTCGCGAACCAGCTGCGGACGATGCGCAGTGACGTCTGCGTGTCCGGCCGCTGGTAGGCCAGGACGCCGCGTCGCCGCATGATGTCGACCTTCCCCCCTGCACGGATCACGCTTCTGGCGGTGACGCCCAGGAGCCAGACGTCCTTCAACGGCGTGATCAGCGGTTCGGCCTGCACTCGGCACTCCGCCGCCGCCTCCAGTGCTTCGGATGCCTCGTCGAGCGTGCGATGGATGAGCCGACCGACCTCGCCGACGGTGACGAATGCATCATGCAACAGGGCGTGGACGATCATGGCGACCTGGACATCGGACTGCCGCACCCGGGGCTCGATACTGTCCATCAGCCGCATGACAGGGACGACCGGTTGGCCGCCACGAAGACGCACCCGCACTCGAGGACCGGCCACCTCCTGGAGTCGGGGCGGTTGGTGACCGAGGCTGACCATCTCGCGGTACATGCGGTCGACTCCGACACCCTGACGTTCGACCAAGCCGAGGGCGCGGACCGCATCGGCAAGGGCCGGAGAACGGGAGAATCTCTGGGTGAGGACGTTCTCGGCCGTCACGCCGCCCACGAAGCCGCCTGGCGAGGTCACCTCGAGGGTCGAGTCCGTCTCTACCCAGACGACGGTGGTTGGCTCCGCCTGATGCCAGTCGCGATGGACGACACCGTTGAGCACGGCTTCTCGTGCGGCCCGAGGTGGCAGGAGCCGGACGGTTCGTTCGGCGAACGAGCCGGAGAGCGTGACGAGGTCGTTGGCCGCGTCGATGAGAGTCTCGACGCGGTTGATCTGCTCGAGCAGGCTGAGGTGGGGCGCCATGTCCTCGGCAGCGAGCACGTCGCCACCAGGGACGTCCAGGCGCGCCCAGCTCAAGCGTGAGGTCCCCGCAGGGGTGAAGAGCAGGGCGCCGGCTTCGGTCAGGTACCCGTCCGGGGTCAACACCCCGAGGCGTCGGAGGAGGTCGGTGTCCTTGGCGTCGGCCAGATCGTCATCCGTCGTGGCGCGACCGCGGAGGTGTCGGCGGGCGATTGCCAGCGCCTCGGGTGTGGCGTCATCGGCGGTCTTTCGGGTGGCACGAGCCAGGGGATCCCATCCGATGCGGCCCTGACGGTGCAGCCACCAACCGCTCCGGTCGACGGGGACGCAGTGGCTTCCGACGCGCCAGCGAAGCCGGTCGCCGGTGTCGGACGTCGGCTCGAGCGCCTCCGGGACGAAGAGGACGAGCAGGCGGAAGCCGCGCTCCCGGACTGCCTCGACGACGGGAGCGATGTCCACTCGCCGGTAGATCTCGTGGCGAAGCCACTCGACATCGAGGTCAGTCCCGAGGAGGTCCCCGGTGGCGTTCTCGACGCCGACGACGAGTGCACCGCCGCCTGGGGTATTCGACATGCAGGCGACCTCGTCGGCGAGGTGGTCCGCAGCCTGGGTGTTGCGTGGCCGAGCCGGAAGCAGGACACCGCCAGAGCCGCGCCGGCCGGCCTCCTCCTTGAGGTCGACCCGCTCGCGCTCAGCGTCGTCCGGGAGGTGACCGGTGCGCAGACTCTGCAGGCAACGCTCGACGATCAGACGCAGCTCCCCGATGTCCGCGAGCAGCTCGGCGCCTGGCTGAAACACCACTGAAGCTCCCTCCGTTGGATAGTACTGTTGCTTTAGCGCAACACTTAAAGTAACACCTGAGCACTTCGTGGCCGATTCGCCCTACCTTCGAACCGCGCGCAGCCGCGCACGGGCGCCCGTGCACCGTGCGCACCTGACGCTCCTAGGCTGGGACGATGAGCACCCACGACCGCGAGTACGACATCGTCCTCGTCGGAGCCACCGGCTTCGTCGGCCGGCTCACTGCCCGGCACCTGGCCGAGCACGCACCGGACGGCGTTCGGATAGGGCTCGCCGGCCGGTCGCGAGCACGACTCGACGCCCTGGTCGCCACCCTCCCGGGCGCCGCCTCGAGCTGGCCGGTGCTCGTCGTCGACACCCTCGACCAGGCCGCCGTCGCCGAGCTCGCCGCCCGTACCCGCGTGGTCGCCACCACCGTCGGTCCGTACGCGAGGTACGGCGTCGCGCTGGCGGCCGCCTGCGCGTCATCCGGCACGCACTACTGCGACCTCACCGGTGAGGTGCTGTTCGTGCACGACTCGGTGGCCCGCAACCACGAGGTCGCCCGCGAGAGCGGCGCCCGTATCGTGCACGCCTGCGGGTTCGACTCGGTGCCGAGCGACCTCGGGGTGCTGCTCACGGTCGAGGCCGCCCGGGCCGCCGGTGCCGAGCCGGGGCGCACCGCCCTCGCTCTTCGGGACGCCAAGGGCGGCTTCAGCGGCGGCACGATCGACTCCGCGCGCACCCAGGCGATCGAGATGCGGCGGGATGCCGCGTCGCGCCGCATCGTCGGCGACCCGTACGCGGTGGCCGACGGCCCGCCTCCGGTGCGTCCCGACTCGCGAGCCGGTGCGGCCGAACGGCCCTCGAACCCGCTGGATGCCGTCGTCGCGACCGTCCGGCGGGCCGGGCGCGCGGTGCCGGTGCGTCGCGACCCGCATACCGGGCGCTTCACCGGGCCGTTCGTCATGGCCGGGTTCAACACCCGCATCGTGGCGCGCACGGCATCGCTGCTCGGCTACGGATCGGCGTTCCGGTACTCCGAGCACGTCGACTTCGGCCCGGGGCCCAAGGGGGCGCTCGGGGCGAGCGCGATGGCGGTAGCGCTCGGCGTCGGCCTGGCCGGTCTGTCGTTCGCGCCCACCCGTGCCCTGCTCGACCGGGTGCTGCCGGCTCCCGGCGACGGGCCGAGCGAGGCGACCATGGCGGCGGGGCGGTTCCGGGTGGACGTGACGACCGAGGCGTCCGACGGGTCGCGGTACCGCACCATCGTCGCCGCACCTTACGACCCCGGGTACCTCGGCACCGCGGTGATGCTCGGCCAGGCGGCGCTCTCGCTCACGCTCGACGAACCCCGGCTGCCTACTGCCGCAGGTGTGCTCACGCCGGCGACCGGCATCGGTGCACCGCTCGTCGAACGGCTCCGTACGCACCGCTTCACCATCGAGACCTCGCGCGTCGACCACGCCACCGGCGGGCACACCGGATGACGACCGCCTCCGCCGGTCGGATGACGACCGCTCCCGTCATCCGCCCTGTCGAGGACGCCGACTGGGCGTGGTTCGTGCCGGTGTTCCACGCCGTGGTCGACGAGGGTGAGACGTATGCCTTCCCCTCGGGGCTCGAGGCGGACCGGGTGCGCGGGCTGTGGCAGGAGCCGCCACCCGGCATCACGGTGGTGGCGGTCGACGCCGACAGTGACGAGCGGCTCGGGTCCGCGAAGACCGGGCCCAACCGGCCCGGCCGTGGGGCGCACGTCGCGACCGCCTCGTTCATGGTCGACCCGACCGCCCGGGGTCGCGGCGTCGGGCGCGCACTCGGTGAGTGGGTGCTCGACTGGGCGCGTGAGAACGGTTACGCAGCAATGCAGTTCAACGCGGTCGTCGAGACCAACGTCGCCGCAGTCAGGCTGTGGCAGGACCTGGGATTCACGGTCGTCGGCACCGTACCGGAGGCGTTCGACTCCCGCCGACACGGCCGCGTCGGCCTGCACGTCATGCACCTGGGCCTGAGCGCCGGACCCGGCGGTGACGTGGAGCCGTCCCTCGGGTTCGAGCCGCTCCCCCACCGCGGGCCGACGGTGGCGCCGAGCCACCGGTCACCATGAGTATCAGGGCGATCGCCGTGTCGGCGTGGCGTCGGTGAGCACGCCCGGGGTGTTGGAGACGACGACCCGCGCCACGCTCACATGAGCTTCCGCACCAGGGGCAGCGGCAGGTGCCGCATCGCCTTGCCGAGCGGCACCCAGGGCCAGGCCGGCACGAGCGCGTTCGCCTTCTCCTTCTCGATGGCGTCGACCATCGCGCGCACCCCGCGCTCGGTGTCGACCATGAACGGGGTGTGCTTCACCCGCTCGTTCATCTCGGAGCGGATGTAGCCGGGAAAGATCGTCGAGACGCGGATGTCGAGACCGGGCTCGCCGAGCATCTCGTTGCGCACGCCCTCGGCGAGCGCGGCGACGCCGGCCTTGGTGGCGGCGTAGGTGGTGACGGTCTTGCGCATGCCGCGCATCGCCGACACCGACGAGACCATCACCAGGTGGCCGCGCTTCTGGGCACGGAAGATCTCCATCGCCGCCTCGGTCTGGGCGAGCGCGGCGACGAAGTTGGTCATCGCCGTCTGCCGGTTGACGTCGTGACGGCCGGTGCCGAGGGGAGAACCCTTGCCGAGGCCGGCATTGACGACCACCCGGTCGAGCGTGCCGAAGTCGTCGCGGAACGCACGGAACACCTCGAACACGGCATCGTCGTCGCACACGTCGAGCGCCCGCAGCTCGACCCTCCGCCCGGGGTGAGCGGCCCCGATCTCCTCGCGCAGACCCTCGAGCCGCTCGACGCGGCGGGCGCAGAGGGCGAGGTCCCAGCCGCGGGCCGCGAGCTGGCGAGCCATCTCGGCGCCGAGACCGGAACTGGCGCCGGTGATCAAGGTGGTGGGCACGGAAGGCGTCCTCTCGTCATGTCGGCGATCAGCTCGCCGTCTCGGCGATCAGCTCGCCGCAGCGCTGGTCGAGGTAGCGCACGACGTCGCGGAAGGCACCGTACGCCGGGTTGGTGGTCTGGCCGTGGTGGAAGCGGTAGTAGATCTGCTGCGCGATGACCGCCAGCCGGAAGGCGCCGAAGACCGCGTAGAACGCCCACTGCTCCGAGGTCACCTCGATGTCGCGCGCCGCGACGTACCGCTGCACCACCTCGGCGCGGGTGAGCATCCCGGGCGCATGCGTGGGCTGCCGCCGCATGTCGAGCAGCGGGCCGGGATCGTCGGCCTGCACCCAGTAGGCGAGGCCGCAGGCGAGGTCCATGAGCGGGTCGCCGACCGTGGCCATCTCCCAGTCGAGCACCGCGGCGACGCGGGTGGGGTCGTCCGGGTCGAGCACCAGGTTGTCGAGGCGGAAGTCGTTGTGGATCAACGTATGGGGGCGGTCGGTGGGCTGGTGCTCCGACAGCCAGGCCATCGTCGTCGCGTAGGCGGGGACGTCGGCGGTGTGTGCCCGGGCGAACCGGCCCGACCACCCCTCGACCTGCCGCCGCACGTACCCGTCGCCGCGGTCGAGGTGTGCCAGGCCCGCCGCCTCGACGTCGACGTCGTGCAGCGCCACCAGGGTGTCGACCGCCGTGCGGCACAGCCGCGCGACGCCGTCGCGGTCGAGGCCGAGCCCGTCGGGGATGTCGCGGCGCAGCACCGTGCCGGGGGTGCGCTCCATGACGTAGAACTCCGACCCGATGACCGCCTCGTCGCCGCAGAACGCCACCATCGTCGGCACACTCGGGAACACCGGGGCCAGGGCGGCCTGGATGTCGTGCTCGCGCCGCATGTCGTGCGCACCGAGGGCCTTGGTGCCCGTCGGCGGCCGGCGGAGGATGACGTCGCGCTCCGGGTAGCGGAGCAGGTAGGTGAGGTTGCTCGCGCCACCGACGAACTGCCCGACCTCGGGGATGCCGTCGAGCCCTGCCGTGTCGCGCGCGTGGCGCCGCAGCCAGGCCGCGACGCGGGCCACGTCGAACGCGTCCTCCTCGCGAACCGGCACCGCTCCCGCAGCGGCCACCGCCGCGCCGAGTCCGGGCGCGCTCACGGCAGCAGCTCGTCGGCGTCCAGGCCCGCCTTGCGCGCGAGCCGGCGCGCCTGCGTGGCCATCATCCGGTCGTAGAGCGGCCGCACGAATCGCTTGGCGTAGTAGGACTGCCGCCCGAGCCGGTCGGTGAGCACGACCTTCCTCCGCCGGTCGATGCCGCGCACGACGATGCGGGCGATCTCGTCGGCGCTCACCCCGGCCTCGGTGATGAGCCGCACGCCGGCCTCCTGCATCGCGGTGTCCTTGCCGGCGAACGACTCGTGCAGGTTGGTGCGGAAGAACGCCGGACATACCGCCGTGACGTCGATGTTCCACGGGGCCAGCTCGAACGACAGCGTCTCGCTGATCGCCACGACGCCGGCCTTGGTGGCGTTGTAGCTCGCCATCCCCGGCGCGTGGACCAGGCCGGCGAGCGAGGCGACGTTGACGAGGTGACCGCCGCGCTGCTCCTTGAGCATCGGCACCACCGTGTGGCAGCCGCGGGCGACGCCGAGCAGGTTGACCTCGACCACGCGCTCCCAGTCGGTCATCGCCTCGATCTCGATGCGGCCGCCGGTGGCCACCCCGGCGTTGTTGACGAGTAGGTCGAGACCGCCCCACGTCTCGCGCACCCAGGCGAGCGCGGCATCCCAGTCCTGCTGCGAGCGCACGTCGAGGCGGCGGTAGGCGACCCCGTCGGGTACGGATGACGGCCGGTCGCCGGCGAGGTCGGCCGCCACCACGCGGTCGCCTCGTGCGGCGAGCTGCGTGGCGAGCGCCAGCCCGAGACCGGAGGCGCCGCCGGTGACCATGGCGCGCCGCGTCATCCGGTGACCTCCTGCCGGGAGAACGGTGCCAGGAGATGCTTGGCGACCACGCCGAGGTGCACCTCGTCGGGACCGTCGGCGAGGCGCAGGCTCCGAGCGGCCGAGTAGGCGGCGGCGAGCGGGAAATCGTCGCTCATGCCGCCGCCGCCGTGCAGCTGGATGGCGAGGTCGATGACGTCGCAGGCCATCGAGGGCACCGCCGCCTTGATCTCGGACACCTCGGACCGGGCACCCTCGATGCCCACGGTGTCGAGCCTCCAGGCGGCGTGCAGCACGTGCAGCCGCGCCTGGTTGACGGCGATGCGGGCTCGTGCCAGCCGCTCGCGGTTGCCGCCGAGGTCGGCCAGCCGGCGACCGAAGGCGGTGCGCGATGTCGCTCTCTCACAGGCGAGCTCGAGCGCCTTCTCGGCGAGGCCGATGAGCCGCATACAGTGGTGAACCCGCCCGGGGCCGAGGCGTCCCTGGGCGATCTCGGACGCGCGGCCGGGCCCGAGGAGGAGGTGCGCCGCGGCATCCAGGCGCACCGAGTCGAGCACGACCTCGCCGTGGCCGACCGGCTCGTCGTAGTAGCCGAGCGCGGAGAGCATGCGAGTCACGGTGACCCCGGGGGCGTCGAGCGGCACGAGCACCATGGAGTGCTGGAGGTGGCGCGGCGCGCTCTCGTCGGTACGGCCCATGAAGATGCCGACCCGGCAGTCGGGGTGGCCGACGCCCGTCGACCACCACTTGCGGCCGTCGAGCACGACCTCGTCGCCGTCGATCGTCGCGGTGGCGCGCATAGTCGTGGCGTCGCTGCTCGCGACGCCCGGCTCGGTCATGAGGAACGCGCTGCGGATGCGGCCGTCGAGCAGCGGCTCGAGCCAGCGCTCCTGCTGTTCGGGGGTGCCGTAGGTGAGCAGCACCTCCATGTTGCCGGTGTCGGGAGCGTTGCAGTTCAACACCAGCGGCGCGAGCGAGGAGCGGCCGGTCTGCTCGGCCACGGCGGCGTAGTCGACGTTGCTCAGCCCGGTGCCGCCGTCGGTGCCGTACCGCTGCGCCCAGCGGTCGCCGTGACCGGCCGGGAGGAAGAGGTTCCACAGCCCCTCGGCCCGGGCCTTGCCCTTGAGGTCCTCGACCGCAGCCGGTGGCGGCCACGGGTCGTCGCCGCGTGCCCGCCGCTCGGCGACACTGCGGGTGAGCTCGTGCTCGACCGGCGCGACCTCGGTGTCGACGAACCGCCGCACCCGCGCGGCGAGGTCGGCGGCACGGGGCGAGGGAGTGAACTCCATCCCTCGACCTTAGACGGACCATCTGTGCGCGCTACTCGGGCAGACCGACCCGCCGATCCGGGGTACCCCCTCGGCCGGCCACGGGCGCCGGCGTGGACGGCGGACCGGATCGGGCGACCCACTGTCGGGGACGGAGGAGGCCCGTGTGCGCTATCCGATCGGCTCGGCCGGCTGCAGGGGGACGTCGTAGATCTCCTCGGGTCCCGGCTCGGACAGGTTGTCGGTGAAGTGGCGCTTGCCATCTGCGTCCACGGACCAGCGGTCGACCAGCTGGACCTCCTCCGACTCGCCTTCTATTCGACCCCCGAGATCGGCGCTCCCGCCCTGGACTCCTTGGGTGACCTTCCGCACGTCGTACTCGGCTCCCGACGTGGTGCCGTTCTGGTCGATCAGATAACCGAAGAACTCGTTCTCATCCGAGCCAGGGGGAGACGTCGCCATGTCCCTGTACGCCTCGCTGTTCACCGGGTCGGTGAGATCGAGCGTCGTCGTCTCGACCACCCGCTTCTGGCTCTCCACATCCATCTTCAGCTCGGACGTGTTCCTGTTGCTCGAACCGCCGTCGCTGTCGCCCGGGCCGACGTCGAACGTCCGTGTGTCGAGCGAGCCCGAGCCGCTCACCTTCTCGCTGTTCGTCGTCACCACTCGGGTGTACGTCTCCGGCTCCCCATC
>JBOFLR010000035.1:0-5088 GCA_051657965.1 Dermatophilaceae bacterium | reverse complement strand
CCGCCAGGACGGCGAGCACCGGGCCGAGCACGAACGACGCCTCGTCGGCCACCTGCTCGAACGCCATCGCGGTGTGCAGCCGGTCGGGGTCGTCGGCGTAGACGTGCGCCCAGCGGGCGCGGGACATCGGTCCGGGCTCGGGCAGCACGGCGCTGAGGCCGTAGAGCGCGAACAGGGTCCAGACCGGGGCGCCGAGGGCCGAGCAGGCCACGACGCCGGCTCCGGCCGAGGTCGACAGCGCCACGAAGGGCAGGGCCACCCGGCGCTGACCGAACCGGTCGATGTACCGGCCGAGCACCGGCCCTGCCACGGCGAGCACCGCGATACCCACCGCCGAGACCGCGCCGGCGAGGCCGTACGAGCCCCGGCGCTCGCTGACCATGACGATGACCGCGACCCCGAACATCGCCCCGCCCGAGCGCGAGATCGCCGTACCCACGATGAACGGTACGGCCCCGGGCACCCGGAACAACGGGGCGTAGGCGGTGAACACGGACATAGGTCGATCCTCCCGCCGACCTCATACCCGGCCAACCGAGTATCACCGCCGCCCGGGGTGCCAAGGGTGCAGCGGAGCGCGCGAGCGGCACCCGAAGCCGTCGGCATCCAGAACGGTTGGGATGCCAAGGGTGCAGCGGAGCGCGCGGACGGCACCCGGAACGCCGTCGGCATCCAGAACGGTTGGGGTGCCAAGGGTGCAGCGGAGCGCGCGAGCGGCACCCGAAGCCGTCGGCCGCTGGAACAGGCGGGTGCAAGGAGTGCAGCGGCGCGCGGACTGCGGATGTCGGACAGCGCCTGGAGATGAGGTACAGCGCGTCGAGTACTCGCTATCGGGCGCTGTCCGACATCGCGGCGATGAGACGGCCCAGCAGGTCGCGTGCGAAGACACGCTCGGGCTCGGAGAGCGACCGGCCGACCTCGTCGATCTCCTGGATGGCGGGTAACCAGGCGCGAAGCGTGGCCGCCTGCGCCTCGGACGTCGTGGTCAGGGTCACTCGCCGGCGGTCGGTGGTGCTGCGCACCCGTTCGACGTATCCGGCGCGCTCCAGGCGATCGACGAGGACCGTCGTCGCCGCCGTGGAGATCCCCAGCCGCCGAGCCAGCTCGGCACCACCCACCGGCTCGTGCTCGGTGAGCCACAGGATCGCCGTCATGTCGCTGACGTTGACGCCCATACGACGGGACATCCGGACCGTGAGGTCCTGGGCGGCGCCGATGAGGGTGCGGACCGCGAGCGTCGTGGCGTCCAGCTCCGCGAGGCCCGGCACCCGACGGATCGCGTCATCGGTCATGACGCGGTATCCAAGCACATTTGCGCTAAGTCGATTGATTGCTAGACTATTTAGCAATCTGCGGATCCTGACTACCGGGTCGCCACCACCGAGAGGACACCGACATGAGCACTCCGAGCATCCTGGTCTCCGGCGCGAGCATCGCCGGGCCGGCCGCCGCGTCCTGGCTCGCCGCGGGCGGGTGGGACGTCACCGTCGTCGAGCGTTTCGACCACCTGCGCGACGAGGGACAGAACGTGGACCTCCGGGGCACCGGTCGCGAGGTCGTGCGCAGGATGGGCCTCGAGGACGCCGCCCGCAGCAGCCACACCAGCGAGATCGCGACGGCCCTGGTCGACGACGACGGCCGGACCTACGCCTCGTGGGCGACGGGCGCCGAGGACGACCGGAGCGTCAGCAGCCCCACCGCCGAGCTGGAGATCCTTCGCGGGCAGCTCGCCCGCCTGCTGTACGACCACTCCGCGGGCTCGGCGGAGTACCTGTTCGGCGACCAGATCGCGGCGCTGCACGACGACGGCCGCGGTGTCGACATCGAGTTCGTCCACGGCACGGGTCGCCGGTTCGACGCCGTCGTGATCGCCGAGGGGTCGCGGTCGCGCACCCGGGACCTGCTCTTTCCCGGCACGCAGCTCCACGAGCTCGGGTACTTCGTGGCGTACGCCACCATCCCGCGCACCCCCGACGACGACCGACAGTGGCGGATGCACCTGGCCGGCAAGGGCCGGGTGGTCCACCTGCGCCCCGACAACGTCGGGTCGACGCGCGCGATGCTCAGCCTGAAATCCGACGTGCGCGGGCTCGACCGGCTCGACCGTGCCGGAGTCGTGGCGATGTTGCGCGCCACCTACGGCGACACCGGATGGGAGACCCCTCGCATCCTCGCCGCGCTCGACGACGCACCGCTCTACGTCGACCAGATCGCCCAGGTCCGCCTCCCCACCTGGCACCGCGGCCGGGTGGCTCTGCTCGGCGACGCCGCCTGGGCTCCGGGCCCGTTCGGCACCGGGACGACGAACGCCATCACCGGGGCGTACGTGCTCGCCGGCGAGCTGAGCGCGACACCGGAGGACATCCCGGCGGCGTTCACGCGCTACGAGCGCCTCCTGCGCCCGTCCACCGACCGCGCCCAGGCATTCGTCCCCCGCGGGGGACACCCGCGCACCGCACGAGGGGTCTCGCTGCTGCGGGGCATGCTTCGCGCCATGAGCAGCCCGGTCGGCAAGGCGCTGTACCGGATCCCCACCCCACCGGTCACCACCGTCGAGCTGCCCGACTACCCCGTGCGGGTCGACACACCCGGCCTGCGCAGATCGGCCCAGCGGTGAGCGGCGTCGTCCGCTCACCCCGGCCAGCCATCCACCGCCACTCCGGGTGCCAGAGGCGCAGCAGAGCGCGCGAGCGGCACCCCGAGGCGAACGGCATCCGGAACGGGCGGGTGCCAGAGGCGCAGCAGAGCGCGCGAGCGGCACCCCGAGGCGGCTGGCCGGACCTTGCCCGACCGCACCAGCACCGACTGGTCGATGAGTTCTCGCCGTCGGCGCGGTCAGACTGGATGACGACACCTCGACAGATCGGAGCGGGTCATGCTGGCCGGCAGCCACGCCTACAGCGGATTCTCGGTGGACGACCTCGACGCGGCGCGCACCTTCTACGCCCACACCCTGGGCCTGACCGTGCGGGACGGCGGGCCGGGCTTCATCCTCGAGCTCGCCGGCGGACGCTCGGTGCTCGTCTACCCCAGCCCCACGCACCGGCCCGGCTCGTACACGGTGCTCAACTTCCCGGTGCCCGACGTGCCGGATGCCGTCGCGCGGCTCACCGAGCGCGGCGTGCGGTTCGAGCGGTACGAGGGTGCCGAGAACGAGACCGACGAGCACGGGGTGTTCCGCGGCGGCGGCCCGCTCATCGCCTGGTTCACCGATCCCGCGGGCAACACCCTCTCGGTCATCGACGAGGCCGGATGACGCTCAGCCCGCTGACCGGCCGGTGGCGACCTCGGAGTACGTGCCGGGCGGTCTCGTATACACGGCCATTCGGCTGCCATGGCGGCCGAGTTCACACCTGGATGACACTGACCCGGCCGCGCGCCAGGGCATCACCGCATCGGTACTGCCTCGATGTCCCGTTGATCCTGGACAGTCACCACGGCGTGGTGTCGTCTTCCTCGATGACGACACCACGCAAGAACTCCTCGACCGATCCGCGGATGCTGATGTGCGGCGTCGGCACCTCGACCTCGGCGCCGAAATCCTCGAACCACAGCTGAAGGCGATCCGCCCAATATTCGCCGGTATCGAAGTGCGGGGAGGTCCCGGCGGGGATGACCACATCGAGGTGACAGAGGCGACCTGATTCGTCCAGCGACACCTCGGCATCCACCTTGGCGCCGGAGAGACCGGTTCGACCCGTACGCAGTGCCTCCGCCAGCGCCGCGCGCTCCGGCGCCGGAGCGCGCGCGACGGCTACCGCCAGATCGAGGGTCACCGACATCGTCAACGTCGAGGCCCGAACCACGCGAGTGGCACCGCGGAGCCACCACAACGGCCCGACCGGGCTCGCCTGGATGCTGATGCCATCCAGCTCGGCCCACTCGTCGTTGGGCGCCTCCTCGTCCCCCGTCGCTCGCGACGGGGGACGAGGAGGTACTGAGCGTGCCCGTGCATCATCGTCCAGCTCTCGGCCGGCTCGGGCCGGCCGGGGATGACAAACGTGCTGAGCGTCAGCACCGACGGGTGGGCGAAGTCGACGAATCCGTGCCCGTCGGGTCCATCGCCATCGCCGGTCATGGCCCACCGGTACCGCGCCGTCCGCGCGGCGACGGTGGCGTCCACCGATCCCAGCACGTCTGAGATCAGGTCGTCCGGGCTCCCGCTACGCATCATGGCCGCCTAGGGCCAATACCGTTCAATTAAGAGCGACCGGCAGTAGGTGCTGGTGAGGTTGCTGTGGCGGGTGTGTCGATCATGAAGAGCACGGGCCCGTGGGGCAGACGATCGGAGTGTCGACGTCGTCTCATCTGCCCCGGAGAGCCCGTGCCCGTGTTGCCAGCATCCCTGATCGAGCCGTTGTGGGGCGAGTTCGCCGCGCTGATCGGTACCGATGATCGTCCCGAGTTCGACCCGTCCCACCCGTTGGGGTGCCCACCGCCGCCGGGTTGATGACCGGGTCGTGTTCGACTGCGTCATCGCCGCTCTGGTCCACGGCAGCGGCTACGAGCGGGTCGCGGTAGCGGGCTGTTCGGACCGCACCATCCGCCGCCGGCTGGCCGAGTGGGCCAAACGCGGTGTCACCAAAGCGCTGCTGCGCACCGCGCTGGCCGGCTATGACCGGATCCTTGGACTGGACCTGGAGAACCTGTCCGTGGACGGGACAATCAACGAATCTCCCTGCAGCGGTGAGGTGTCCGGCCGGTCCCCGGTCGACCGCGGCAAGCAGGGCATCAAACGCTCGATCGCGGTCGATGCTGCTGGGATCCCGCTGCACCTGGTCGTGGCCGCCGCCAACACCCACGACTCGCCACTGCTGGAACCGACCCTGGCCGGGATCCCCGACACCGTCGGCCCGCTACCCTGAGCCGCCCCGGCATGTCCGGAGACTCTGGCCTGCCCGGGGTTTCCCGGTGTCGTCCGGGCTGGATTCCTATGCCACGGGTGTTTGGGTTCTCGAACTGTATCGGGGTGAGATACCCGAGGGCGGAGTGGCGGCGCTGCCGGTTGTGAAAGATCTCGAGGTAGTCGAAGATCGCGTTGGCGAGCTCGACCCGGGTGCGCCACTTCTTGCGGTTCAGCAGCTCGAC
>JBOFLR010000034.1:0-3224 GCA_051657965.1 Dermatophilaceae bacterium | reverse complement strand
ACCCCGGACGGCCGGTACGTCGTGGTCGACGGCCGCCGCTGGCGCGCCACCGACCCCGGCATCCCCGAACCGCTGCGCGCCGAGCTGGTGGCCGAGCTGATGGCGGCACGGCGACTGGTACGCACCGATCCGGATGCCGCCCGGCCCCGGGTGCACGACGCCAAGGTCGCGCTCGGCGAGCGCGGCGAGCCGTGGTGGCAGGCGTCGTCCCCGGCGGGCCGGCGCGCGCGGGTAGCGGCCGTCATCCGGGCCCTGCTGTCACACCGCGACGGCACCATCTGCCCGAGTGAGGCGGCCCGCGTGGTCGGCGGAGCGGGCTGGCGCGAGCTGATGCCTCTCGTGCGCGAGGTGGCATGGGAGCTCACGGACGAGGGCGTCGTCGAGGTGCGCCGGCGTGGCGAGCGGGTGAGCGACCGCAACTCACCCGGTCCGATACGCCTGGCCCGCAGGTCGGACCGGCCCGGATGACGAGCAGCGCGGGCCGGATGACGTGCCGTGCGGGCGGCGCAGCCACCCCGGCGTGGACGCGGGCAGCAGCACGCCGACCGGCCGACCGGCCGTGCGCGCCGGCCGGGCATGGCGAGGGTGCGCGTCGGCGTCATCCGGCACCGGTGGTGGTCTGGCGGGCAGCCACGACCATCAGGACGACGCAGGCGAGGGCGGATGCCGTATGGCGGGCACGCGACCCGTCGCGAGGGGCGCGTGCCGTCCCGGTCGCGGAGCGTGCCGACATCGCGAGCTGGATGAGCAGCGGCAGCAACACCACCGAGACCACGACGTAGCCGAGGTGCGTCGCGGCATCCGGTACCCGTGGGCCGCGGGTGACATCGACGACGTCGACCACCGCCCGCGCGATCAACAGCAGCTCGGCGACCACGACCCCGGCGTCGGCCGCCCGACCGCAGCGGATGCCGAGCGCGGCGGCCCCGGACAGCAGCGCGACGAGCGCGAGGTAGGGCAGCAGGACGGACGCGAGCTGCGCGGAGCTCACGTCGCGCCGGTGCCGGCCGGGGCCGGTGTCGAGCGGTCGGCAGCGGTCGCGTTCCGCCGGGTCCGGCGGGTGCGCCGGCGGTACAGCCAGGTGGACAGGCCGGTGATCGCCAGCAGCAGCGGCACCAGGCCGAACGCCGCCCACACCAGTCGCCACCACGGGCCGACGACGTAGCCGGTGTGGGTGGGGAAGTTCCACTCCTCCCACATCTGCGCCGTCACCGGTCGCCCGGGACCGCCGTAGGTGACCTCGGCGGCACCGGTCGTGCGGTCCACGTCGACACTGACGTCGCCGGCGTAGTCGGTCTCGCGGTACGGGTCGACACCGTCGGCGAACCAGACCGCGTAGGTCGCGGTCGGGTCGTCGGCGGTCGGCAGGTCGACACCGGTGGGGGATGCCGTGGTGCCCAGCTCGCGCTGCGCGGCCGTGACCGCCGCCGCGGGGGCGATGTCGGGCGTCCCCTCCTCCGCCTCGACGGAGACGAACTCGACCTCGGACGACTCGCCGGGCAACGCCTGGAACCACGCCTTGCCGACGAACCCGAGCTCGAAGCCGGCGCCGGTCACCGCCCACATCAGCAGGAACGGAACCGCGACCATGCCGGCCACCTGGTGCAGGTCGTAGTCACGCGCGAATCGACCCTTGCGCCACCGGACCCGGAAGCTGCGCATCCACCTCCTCACGCCCGGCCACCACAGCCAGACGCCGGAGAGTGCCAGGAACCCGAGCAGCAAGGCGCCGACGCCGAGGATCAGTCCACCGACCGTGAGGCCGACACCCTCCTCCAGGCCGGCCCACGACGTGCCCGGCACCTCGGTGAGCAACCATGCCTGATAGCCGGGCTCGTCCTCGCAGGTCAGCAGACACAGGTGCAGGTTGTGCATCAGTCCTACGGCCCAGTCGGCGGCGTTCACCCGCTCCGTCGAGTCGTAGTCGGCGAGGACACGGGACGTCGCCGGGTCGACGGTGACGGTGCGCCCGTCGTCGTAGTTGGTCGCCACGTGGGTGCCGTGTGCGTCGTACACGCTCTGCGGCACGAACTCCGCGTCGTGCTCCCGCAGTACCGACAGCGTCTCGGTGAGCGGGATGCCGCCGCGCTCGCCGGACGGCGCGTACGCCTCGGAGTGCACCCATCGTGTCCACTCCGGCTCGTACAGCATGACGACCCCCGAGGTCGTGATGGCGACCAGCACCAGGCCGAGGACTAGCGCGGACCATCGGTGCACGCTGATCACCGCCCGCCTCACCCGGCGCCGCGGCCGGTTCGACGTGGCGCGGGCGGCGGCCGGGGCGGCCGACACCGCGGTCGGGCTGTCGAGCGAGGAGGACATCGCACACGACCTGTCTGCCGGGAACGGGACGCGCTCGACGGTACTGAGGTTAGGCATACCTAATCAAGAGAGCAGACCGGCCGGCGCGCTCGCCGAGCTCGTCCTGCACGAATGACCCCCGGCCGCGATCTCCGGCCGTCGCGACGGCGTCGGCCGCCTCGTCGAGCGAGCGGACGGTGATGGTGGCCGCCTCGCCACCATCACCGTACCGCGGTCCGGGGGGCTTGCGGCAAGGCCCCGGTCATGGCGCAGAATCACCTACTCGGAGAACATGATCGGGAGGGGACAACGTGCGTGATGCAGCACAACACGACGGGAGAGACAGCACCGGAGGGGAGGGCCTCGACCACGCCGTGGTGGTCGTCGGAGGCGGACCGACCGGGATGGTGCTCGCGGCGGAGCTGACGCTGGGAGGTGCCGACGTCGTCATCCTGGAACGACGTACCGGCACCGAGCTCGACGGCTCGCGCGCCGGCGGACTGCACCCGCGGACCCTCGAGCTGTTCGACCAGCGCGGGGTGGCCGAGCGGTTCGTCGAGGCGGGGCAGGTGCACCACCAGTACGGCTTTGCGCTCATCCCGTTCGACATCAGCGACCTGCCGACGCGCCACAACTACGTGCTCGCCCTGTGGCAGAACGAGATCGAGCGTCTACTTCGGGACTGGATCGACGAGCTCGGGGTCGAAACCCGTCGCGGCCACGAGGTCGTCGGCGTCGAGCACCACGAGTTCGGGGTCGACCTCGCGCTGGCCGACGGCTCCGCCTGCCGCGCCGCGTACGTCGTCGGTTGCGACGGCGGGCGCAGCCTGGTGCGCAAGGCTGCCGGCATCGGCTTCCCGGGCCTGGAGCCGACCACGAGCTGGATGATCGCCGAGGTCGAGACCGACGACGAGCCCGAGCTC
>JBOFLR010000033.1:0-5151 GCA_051657965.1 Dermatophilaceae bacterium | reverse complement strand
CATCACGCCGAGCGGGGCGACTCGCCAGCCCGGGAAGACCGACGCCAGCTGGCCCGCGGTCAAGCCCAGGCGGCTCATGACGACCTCGCCGAGGAAGTCGCGGTAGTCGTTGGCGCCCGGGACGTCTCCGCGGTCGAGGACGCCGCTGCCCAGGCCCGGCCACCTGCCGTGCACACCGCCCTGGACGCCGCCGCCCAGGGCGATCGCCACGCCGCCATGGCCGTGGTCGGTTCCGGCGTTGCCGTTCTGGGCCACCCGCCGGCCGAACTCGCTCATCAGCACCACCGTGGTGTGATCACCCGCGGCGCCGAGGTCGGCGAAGAACTGCGCAAGCACCGTGGCGAGCGACCCGAGCAGCGTGGTCATGTCCCCGGAGTCGACGGTGCCGAGGCCGGTGTGCATGTCCCAGCCGCCGAGGTCCACGGTGGCGACCCGCAGCCCGGCACCGGCGCGCACCAGGCTCGCCACGGTCGCGAGCTGCTCGCCGAAAGCGCCGGCCGGGTACCCGCGTTCCGCGGGTGTCTGGGCAGCGGCGGCGATGGCCTGGGCGGTGTCCGAGGCGTCGAGGGCGAGCTGGGCCTGTGCCGCCATCGGATGGTCGAGCCCGGTGTAGAGCGCCGCGAGGGCCTGGCTCGTGACCGCCGGGCTCTCGCTCCCGGTGATCTTGAACCGGCTCAGGCTGGGGGTGACGATGGGGTTGCCCCCGCCGACGAGCGAGCGCGGGATGGCCGTCGACGCGCCCAGCGCACGGAACGTCGTTCCCGGCCCACTCACCTCGAGCACCCGGCTGAGCCACCCGCCCTGGCTCGGCGACCCGCTCGCTCCACCCATCTCGAGACAGGTCTGCGCCTGGAAGTGGCTGCGCGAGAGGTCGGGGGTCGCGATCGCCGGCACCGCCGCGAAGCCGCCCGTGGTCACCATCGGCTGCAACGGCGCGAGCGCCGGATGCAGGCCGAAGCCGCGAGTGAACGGGATGAGCGACCCGCTCCGCACCGCGATGTCCGGCCGCGCGGCGAGCAGGTCGGGGTCGTCGGCGGGAACGAGCACGGACAGCCCGTCCAGGCCGCCGCGCAGGAAGATCACCACGAGGGTTCCCGTGCTCCCGGCGGCGAACGATACCCGCGTGGTCGACAGCTGCGCGGAGAGCGCGGCCACCCCCACACCGAGGCCGCCGGCGAGCAGGCGACGGCGCGTGGACCCTCGCGACCAGCTGTCCGCGCGGGCGCGTTCCTGCTCGGTCACCGTCGCCGCGAGCGCGCCGAGCCCGTCGTCGGTCATGTCGCCCTGTCCCTTCATCGGTGGTGCGTGAGCCATCGGTGTCACCGGAGCTGGAAGAACGGGGAGTCGAGCACGTAGGCCGCCACGAGAGCCGCCCGGCCGGCCGAGGTGGCCGGTACCACCGCGTCGCCGTCGACTTCGAGGGCGGTCAGCACGGCCCGTCGGCGCTGCTCGTCGAGGGCGGTGCCGATCAGGGCGTGGCTGATCCGGTCGACCCACACCCGGTAGGTCGTGCCGGGCGTCGGGGCGAGCCGCACGGCGAGTCCGGTGGACGGCGTCAGGCCGGCCGTCGACCCGGAGGTCGCGGCGCGGTGCAGGTTCCACCGGGCCACCATCTGGCTGGCCGACTGCCACGCCGCGTACACGTCCGGGTAGCCGTCCGGCGGCCCCCAGGCGAGCGGGTGGTGCCCGACCCGCTGGAGCGAGCGGTAGAGCGAGCTCAGCCCGGCTGCGGTGTCGGCGCTGACGGCCGCGTCCACGGCCCGGAAGGCGCCGACCGCGTCCTCGAGCGGCCGGCGGGTCTTCGCCTGCGGCGCCGACCAGAACTCGCTGCTGCGAAACAGCACCCGGAGCACCGGCACGATCGCCGTGTCGTTGTCGAGATAGGCCCGGGCGAGCCGGTCGACCAGCGATGCGGGCGGGTTGTCGGACACGAACCGCACCGCGAGCTTGCGGGCCACGGTCCGAGCCGTCGACGGATGCCGCGCCAGGGAGGACAGGTAGGCGTCACCGACGGCCAGGCCGTCATCCGAGGCGCTGTTGCGGTGCGAGAAGCCGAGCACCCGCACCGGTCCGATCCAGTGGTGCTTGGCCGTCCAGCGGAACTCCCAGGAAGTGCCGAAGTGCACTCCGCGACCGGTGAGGAGGTGCGCGCTGTTCAGCACGTCGGCCTCGGTGTAGCCAGCACCGACCCCGACGGAGTGCAGCTCGAGGAGCTCGCGGCCGAGGTTCTCGTTGACGCGGTCGCGGGTGGACTCGTCGTTGTCGAGGTAGGTGAGCATGGCCGGATGCCGCATCGCGGCCCGGAGCATGTCGGCGTACTTCCCGAACGCATGGGCCCGGATGACGGACCTCGCGTAGTCCGGGGTGTTGGCCCACACGTGGTCCGACGGGGTGGTGACGTGCAGCAGGTTGCTGAAGACGTCGACGACCACCTCGAAGAGCTGCCGTGAGCTGAAGACCTGCAGGCCGAGGGTCGCCTTGGCCAGCTGCTGCGGCGGCTGGGCGGTACTGGTGCCAGCTGCCACGGCCTGGACCACCGCGGCGATCGGCGCGAGGGCCAGCGGGTGGGCCGCGAGCACCGCATCCCCGGCCGGGTCCGGGATCGACCTCGGGTTCAGCTGCCGCTCGAGCCAGCCGTCGACTCCGCGCGACCGCACCTCGTCGCGGTCCGACGGGCGCGGACCGAAGGTGGCCCTCGACAGGAGGTGACCGACGGCGCGTGATGCGTTGCCGAGCCCGCGGGCGACCAGTGCCGGCGGCATCGCATCGGGCCGCACCAGCGCGGGCGCACCGTCGACCGCGACGGACGCGCGCGACGCGGTCGAGTACAGCCGGCCGGCGCGGGACCGGCGGGCCAGGATGTCGCGCGAGGCCGGTGGCAGCACCTGACCGGTCGGCGCCATCGGGTGGCCTCCTTCGTCGTCCGCGGTTCGCCGCACGGTGGGTGTCGCCGTGCGTGTCGGGCGGTCGGCTCGCGGTCGCGTCGGCGACCGGTCCGGCGCCCGGCCGGGCGACTCTATGGGCGCATGCTCCTTCGGCACCGGCGGTTGTGCCTCGAGGTGTCCGTACGGCCGGTGATGCGCACCGTCGGTCGGGGACACCTCGGCCGTTCGGGCGGACATCCGCACCGGAGGCCGAGGTGCGCACCGTCGACCGGGACCCCTCGGCCGTGCGGCGGACCGTCGCGCCGGCGGCCTGCTTGGCGACCACACCGCCGGCATCCGGCATCCGGCACTCAGTCGTCCCGCTTGACCAGATTTCGAACATGTGTTCCCATTGTCCATGCGATGGCGCGACCAGACCCTCACGGCGCAGGACCCGAACGCCCTCCCCGGCCTGGAGTCCATGGCGGGGCTGGTCCGCACGGTGCGGACGCCGGAGTTCGCCGGCATCACGTTCCACGAAGTGCGGTGCCGCTCGGCCCTGAACCAGGTTCCGGCCATGTCCCGGTCACCATTCCGCTGGACCGTCAACCCCTACCGCGGATGCAGCCACGCGTGCGTCTACTGCTTCGCCCGGGCGACCCACACCTACCTCGACCTGGACGCCGGCGACGACTTCGACCGGCAGATCGTCGTCAAGACGAACGTGGCCGAGGTGCTGCGGCGCGAGCTGGGCCGGCCCACCTGGCAGCGGCACCACGTGGCGATGGGCACCAACACCGATCCGTACCAGCGGGCCGAGGGGCGATACCGGCTCATGCCCGGCGTCATCCGCGCGCTCACCGAGGGCGGCACCCCGTTCTCGATCCTCACCAAGGGGACCCTGCTCGGCCGCGACCTGCCGCTGCTCGCGGCGGCCGGAGCGCAGGTCGAGGTCCGGGTGTCGATGTCGCTGGCGCTGCTCGACCCCACCCTCCGCGCGACGCTCGAGCCGGGCACCCCCACCCCTCGCGCCCGGCTCGACCTCATCCGCCGCATCCGTGCGGCCGGCTTGTCCTGCGGGGTGCTGGTCGCGCCGATCCTGCCCTACCTCACCGATTCCGAGCACCAGCTGCGCGCCCTGTTCGGTGAGCTTGCCGCGGCTGGGGCCACCAGCATCAGCGGGATGCCGCTGCACCTGCGGCCCGGCGCGCGCGAGTGGTTCCTCGCCTGGCTGGCACGAGAGCACCCGCACCTGGTCGAGCCGTATGCCGCGCTCTACCGGCGTGGCTCCTACGTGTCGCGCAGCTACGCCGACGACCTCGGCGCCAGGCTCGGCGCGGTCGAGCACGACCTGCGAGTCGGTCAGGTCCGGGTGAGCGCTTCGACGTAGCGGTCGAGCAGCACCGGAGAGGTGAGCGGACCGGCAGCGGGCTGACCGTCGTCGAGGGTCACGCCGACCACGGGCACGTCGAGGGAGCCGAGCACCGCGGCGCTGCGGGTCTGCTGCCACGGCCGGGTGCCGAGGGCGAGGATGAGGTCGGCGTCGATGGTCGGGTAGAGCTCGGCCGAGATCGACCGCACACCGGGAAACGCCTCCTCCGCCTTTGGGCTACCGGCGAGGGTGAACCCGAGCTGCGGGACCACCTCGGCCAGCGCGAAGTCGGCGTCGAAGAGATAGTTGTCGGTGCCGCCGCGGTACTCGGGGTAGATCACCGCGACGCGCGGGGTGCGGTCCACGACAGCCGCGAGCTCGGTGCGCGCCGCGGCGACCTGCTTCTCGTAGCCGTCGATCACCTCGCGCGCGCGGTCCTCCCGGCCGGTGGCGGCGCCGAGGGCAGTGAGCGCCTTCTGCCACGAGCCCGGCGCGGTGGTGTCGAACACCGCGGTCGGGGCGATGCGGCCGAGGTCCTCGGCGACCTCGTCGTCTGCGCCGTGCACGACGAGGTCGGGACGCGAGGCGGCGACCGCCTCGTGGTTGGTCTCGGCGCCGCCGACGAACCGCGGCTCGCCCAGCCGGGCCCGGTCGACGTAGTACCCGGCCCACGGATCCGCCGCCGTCGCGTCGACGCGCGTCGAGCCGGCGCCCACCGGCTTCATCCCGAGGGCGACAACCAGCTCGGTCACCTCGTCCGACGTCGTGACGACCCGCTCCGGGACGTCGTCCAGGTCGAGGGTGCCGGCATCGTGGGTCAGGCTCGTGGCGCGAGTCGTCGTGGCCTCACCGTCGGGAGAGTCGGCGGTGGCGGCACAACCGACGAGCAGCGGAAGGAGGGCGACAACGGCAACA
>JBOFLR010000032.1:0-2785 GCA_051657965.1 Dermatophilaceae bacterium | reverse complement strand
AACGCGGCGTCGCGGCGGGCGTCGGAGCTGTCGAGGCTGAGCATCTTCAGGGCGGCGGCCATTTGGGTCCTCTCGTCGGTGGGCCGGATGACGCGACCCTCCTACGCTGGCCCCGTGCCGGCTAGGACAAACGCGACAGCGGGAGCCACCGCGGGCGCGGCCGTTTCGGCACGACGTCACGCGCTCGTCGTCCGTGGCGCAGTAGCTCGGTCGGTGCTCGTGTGAGAGAGCACGACGAGGTCGTAGAAGTGCACGTCAGGGGTGCCGTAGTCCAGTGCCTCCGTCGTCCTGCCGAAGCGGAGGATGAACCAGAGGACGACTCGCACCAGGCTGTACCTGAACTGGAGGACATTGAGGTTCGACTCGCCGTCGGCCGAGACATGGAGGTTCGTCGAGTGGTGGAACGGCATCCGGCGCGCGACGCTGTCGGTGCGAATCATCACCCGGGTCAGGTCTGCCTGGGCGGTGGGGCGCAGCGTGCGCACCTCGTTGACGGCGAACACACCCCGGTAGCCGGCTTCCAGGTGCGACACCGCGCCGTCGCGGGAGTCGTTCACGTAGGCGACCGCGTAGTGACGGAAGGCGCCGACCGCTCCCAGCGAGGCTGCCGACTCCTCGATGTCCCGTCGGGAGCTCGAGGCGAGGAACGTCGCGGCGTCGTCCGCGGAGTGCCATTGCAGGTAGGCGGCGACCCGTCGTCGATCGCGACCGGTGAGCACCGCGCTTGCTGCCGGGGCCCGTGCGGGGTCCAGCGCGGCGACCTGGTCGGTGACGAAGGCCTGGAGGGTTCGATGCTGGTCGGGGTGGACGTGCCAGACCGCGACGGTGGTGCTCGGCTCGGAGGTCGGGTGGATTACGAGACGCTTATTGGACATGTGTCTATTATGTACCCGCACGGCGGTGTCCGCACGGTGCGCCGACGGGAGGCAGCCGATGTCCCGTGAGGATCCGCGTATCCAGCGCACCAGGCGGAAGGCCCTCGCCGCAGCGCTCGACCTCCTTCGCACCGAGGGGCCGACCGCGGTGACCCACCAACGGGTGGCCGAGGCGGCGCAGGTGGCCCGCGCCACGATGTACCTGCACTGGCCGGATCGCGGCTCGTTGCTGTTCGGAGCCGTGACCCAGCTCCCGGTCGACGAGGCGCCCCGATCCGGAGACCTGCGCGAGGATCTGGTCGTGGCACTCGGGGTGATGAGACGGCTGCTCGAGCAGCCTCCGGTCGTCGCCGCCCTTCTCGAGCTGCTCGCCCGGGCGGAGGTCCAGCCTGAGGCGTCCGAGGCGCGCCGCGTCCTCGGCGAGAACGCGGACACCCATCTCCGGTCGCTGCTGCGCAGCGGCATGGAGTCCGGCGAGCTCGCCGCTACCGATGTGGACGCCGGCATCGACATCCTCCTCGGGCCGCTCCTCTTCCGTCGACTCGTCCGCGGCGTCGGCATCGACGACGACTTCACTCGCAGGGTCGTCGACGACTTCCTCGAACAGCACGGCCCTCACCCCCGATGACACGCACCCGCAGCGTGCAGAGCGCGGCGTCGGGCGCCGGACCGGGTCAGCGGTCGGCCCCCACCGCGTCGTTCGCCGGCATCCTGCGGCCCGAGGAGTTCGGCCGGCACGTGTCGCTGCGGCGCGAACCGGCGGGGACGCCGGTGGCGGCCTGGGTCGAGAACCACTGGTCGCTGCACTGGGACCTGCCCGACGGCCGGTGGTTCGCCAGCGAGACCCTGCCGCATCCCACCTGCGCGCTCACGCTGGAGGTGCTGACCCACCCGCGGGCCGACGTGCCGCCGGGGGAGCGGCTGGTCGTCACCGGCGTGGTCACCCGCCGCTTCGACGTCGACGTGCGCGGCCGGGGCCGGGTCGCCGGGGTGCGGTTCCGCCCGGGTGGGCTCGCCGCGCTCGCCGGCCGGGCGGCATCCGCGTGGACCGACCGCACGGTCGCCGCGCGCGAGGTGCTCCCGGATGACGTGTGCTCCCGGCTCGACGATCCCGCGCTCGTGGAGGACGTCGGTGCCTGGGCGAGCACGGCCGAGGAGGTGCTGGGCGGCATCCGGCCCGACGCCGACCCGCGGTACGAGCTGCTGCTCGAGGTGATCGCGGAGATGCTCGCCGACCGGACGCTGCTCACCGTGGCCGAGGTCGCCCATCGCGTTGACCTGACGCCGCGCACCCTGCAGCGGTTGTTCACGCACTACGTCGGTGTCGGGCCGAAGTGGGTGCTCGCGCGCTACCGCATTCACGACGCGGTCGCCGAACTCGACGCCGGGTTCGACGGCACGCTCACCGAGCTCGCCCACCGCTACGGCTGGTACGACCAGGCGCACTTCATCCGCGAGTTCGCCGCCCTGGTCGGCGTCACCCCGGGCGAGTACCGAAGCCGCTCGGCGGGCGGCTGACAAGCCCCTGTGCGCGTCCGGCGGTCCCGGATCAGGTCCGGATCGACCCGGAAGTGCTCATGGACGACGACGTGGCGCAGACCGGCGATCGAGGTCCGGGGATGTGTGGATGTGTGGATGTGTGGATGTGTGGATGTGTGGATGTGTGGATGTGTGGATGTGTGTATAGTGTGTGGTGTGACTCGGGTGAACGTATACCTCCCGGAGGAGCTCGCGGCCGAGGCCAAGGAAGCCGGCCTCAACCTGTCCGCGGTGACGCAGGAGGCGGTGCGACGCACGCTCGCCGCCCGCTCCACCGACGCATGGCTCGCTGCGTCGACGACGACGGCGTCGGTCGCGCCGGTGCTGCACGATCGTGCCCTGGCAGCGCTCGATGCCGCTCGGGACGACGC
>JBOFLR010000031.1:0-5612 GCA_051657965.1 Dermatophilaceae bacterium | reverse complement strand
AGCCGCCTGGCTGACCCGTCCCCGTCCCGAGAACGGTCGGCCAGGCGGCTCGGCCGAGGCCGTCAGGCCGCGTGGGTGCAGGTGGGGCAGGTGCAGTCGGAGCAGGCGCACCCGGCGCAGCTGTCCGAGCAGTGCGCGCACGAGCAGGTGGCGTGGTTGCAGGTGGGGCAGGCGCAGTCGGCGCAGGTGCACACCGCGCAGGAATCCGCGCAGTTGACGCACCGGCAGGCGGTGCACTCGTCGTAGTGCACGCCCTCGTCGGTGCGGTGCTCGCGGTGCACGTGGCCGTCGTGCACGTAGTCGACGTGGTCCGCGTGGAGGACGGCCTCGTGCCCGCAGCCAGGGCCGTGGGTGTGGGTGTGGGACTCGGCGGGGGCGTGCTCGATAGTGGTCACGACGGGTGCATCTCCTCAGGTGTGGTGGTCTGAGAGATGCTGACATGCGCATATCCTCATGTCAAAATTCCTGCCCGTCCCCCGAGACCGGGGCGCACCTGTTCGTTTCGATCGGGGACAGCTCAGGCCGGACGGCCGGTGCGCCGGACGGCATCCGGCGGTCGCTCGACGTCGAGGAGCAGCTCGGGGCGGGCGTCGTCGGCTGTCGCCACGTCGATCAGCTCCTGTGCCGTGAGCGGACGCGGCCCGACCTCGACCGGTTCGAGCACCGGCAGGTCGTCGCCGACCAGGTCGAGCTCGCGCATCCGCCGAGCCGTGACCAGCACCCGCGACTCCATCGCCCCGACCATGGCGTTGTACGCCTCGACGCTCGCTTGCAGGCTGCGGCCCACCTTTGCGGTGTGCGCCCCGAGCGTTCCGAGCCGCCGGTGCAGCTCGTGCCCGAGGGCGAGCAGCTCGCGAGCCGAGTGCGACAGCGACTCCTGTTGCCAGGTGAACGCCACGGTGCGGAGCAGCGCGAACAGTGCGCCCGGACCGACGAGCACCACCTTCTCGGCGAGTGCACGCTCGTGCAGACCGGGCCGCGCGTCGAGAGCCGCCGCGAGCGTCGCGTCACTCGGCACGAAGCAGACCACCATCTCCGGCGACTGCCGGAACGCCGACCAGTACTCCCGCGCGGCGAGCGCCGACACATGCCGGGCCAGCCCGGCGGCATGCTCACCGAGCAGCGCACGGCGCTGGTCGTCATCCACCTCCTCGGCCTGCGCCTCGAGGAAGGCCGTCATCGGCGCCTTGGCGTCGATGACGATCACCTTGTCGCCCGGGATGCGCACGACGACATCGGGACGCACCGCGCGGCCGTGGCCCGCGACGGCCGACACCTGCTCGTCGAAGTCGCAGCGTGCGAGCATGCCGCACGCCTCGAGCACCCGGCGCAGCTGCACCTCGCCCCAGGCGCCGCGCACCGTCGAGGACCGCAGCGAGCCGGCGAGGGATGACGTGGCGCGCCCGAGCTGCTGGGTCTCGCCCTCCACGCGGGCGAGCACGGCCCGCAGCGAGCCGAACTGCTCGACCCGGTCGCGCTCGAGGACGCCGACGTGCTGCTCGACGCGCACCAGTGCGTCCTTGAGCGGGGCGAGCAGCGCGGCGGTCTCCATGTCCTCGGCGAGCGAGGTCTCGAGGTCGACCACGCGCTCACGGAGCAGGTCGCGCTCGGCCGAGACGGCCGCCGATCGCGCGACGAGCACGAGCCGGGCCAGCACCGCACCGGTCGCGGCGCCGGCGACCAGGCCGACGAGCGCCCACATCCATCCGTCCATGGGCCGATGGTGACAGCGAGGACCGACAGCGGCCGGAAGACGGCGTCATCGGTCAGTCGACGACGCGCACCTCGGCGGAGGACGAGCCGGCCGCTCCCGCCGCGAGCTTCACGTCGCAGGTGACCAGCGGTAGATCGACCGCCTCGGCGAGAGCGACGTACGTCGCGTCGTAGGCGCTGAGGGCGTCCTTCAGCTGCCAGACCCGAGGGGTCAGCATCGCCGAACCCCAGGTGCGCACGGGGAGGGCCAGCAGGTCGTCGACGACCAGTTCGGCCGCACGGTCGACGAGATCAGCGCGGCGGCGTAGGGCACGGAGGGCATGGAGGCACTCGGTGACGAAGTGACCGGGGACGTGGAGCTGGCTCGGCCCCGCGCTCAGGAGGTCGGCGACCACGGCGCCACGCGTCGTACGGAGCAGGAGCTCGACACATGCGGACGCGTCGAGGACGACGTCCTCAGCCATCAGAGCGCCGGCGGACGAGGTCGTCCTCCCGCAGCGCCCGGTGCTCCCGGATGACGTCGGCGACCGGAGGCAGATCTCGCACCGGCCCACGAGCGCGGATGCGGTCGATCACCTCGCCGAGCGTCGGCTGCCCGGCGATCCGGCTGATCTCATCGAGAAGGTAGTCGCTCAGTGATTGACCGCGGCCGGCCGCCTGCGCCTTGAGCCTGCGCGACACCTCGTCCGGGACGTTGCGGATCTGGATCGCCGTCATGTGATCAGCATATCGATCATGCACGACGCATGTCAGGACCACATCACTGATGAGCATCAGGCGAGACGAGGCCGACCCGTAGTCTCGACGCCGTGCCCGAACTGGTGAGGCAGCCGGAGAGTGTCGAGACGTATGCCGCCCGGGTCGCCGCCGCACAGGACGCCGAGGGCCGCCTCGCCCTCGACCCTGGCGGCGTCGTCACCTGGGACGTGTTCCCGTTCGAGGCCGACGGCCTGCGGTTGCGCCCCGGTCCGTTCCTCGCCGGTGCGGAGGAGCTACGCGCGGGCGAGGACCCGGGGACATGTCCGTGCACGGGCGCGGCATCCGAGCAGCCGCAGGGCTGGCCCGTCGTGTGGGGAGACGACGACTGGCGACTCAAGGCCGCCTCGCCGTCGGGGTCGCCGCTCGTGCTGCTCCTGGAGCCTCATCGCCATGTCGACATCGGCGACCTCCCCGACGACCTGGCCGCCGGCTACGGTCGCCTGCAGGTCGCTCTCGTCTCCGCGGTGGAGGCGCTGCCGAGCGTGGCCCGCTGCCACGTGCTGCGGATCGGCGACGGCAGCGCTCACGCGCACCTGTGGTTCATCGCCCGCCCGGCTCGGATGCCGCAGCTGCGGGGTTCGTTCATGGTCGACTGGGACGACCTGCTGCCGCCGATCCCCGTCGAGGTGCGCGACGCCAACGCGGCGTTCGTCGTGGCACGGCTCGCCGAACGCCTGGGAGACGCCTGACCGACGTGCCGCGCCCGGCAGGACCGCTCGACGACGACGTTCGCGGGTCCGGGTCGCCCCCGGGATGTGCTCGCGGTCCGTCGTCACCGACGGCCGGTAGATTCGCCGTCATGGTGAGCGACGAGCAGGCGGCCGACCGCGAACGGCTTCGACGCACCGCCATCCTCAACGCTCGGCTACCGAAGAAGCGCTGCATCGCCCAGGGAATGCTCCGCAACCCGGCCGGTGAGGTCCTGCTCTGCGAGCTGCGCTACAAGCCCGAGTGGGACCTGCCCGGTGGCGTCGTCGACCCCGGCGAGTCGCCGGCCACCTGCGTCGAGCGCGAGGTCGAGGAGGAGCTGGGCATCCAGGTGCGGGCCGAGCGTCTCGTCGCGGTCAACTGGCTGGCGCCGTGGCGTGGCTGGGACGACGCGCACCTGTTCGTCTTCGACCTCGGTGTGTTCGAGGGCGAGCTCGACCCCGCCCGCTTTCTCCGACGCGAGATCGCCGGAGCGCACTGGGTGTCGCTCACCGGTGCCGACCGGCACGTGGCCCCCTACACCGCGCGCATGTTGGGATCCATCCAGCCCGGTTCCGTCGCAACGCAGTACCTCGAGGACGGTATACCGCGCGACGGCATCCTGCCCCGGCCGGCGGGCGGATGACGAGCGCCGGCCCGGCCTACCACCTCGCCCCCACGCGTGGCTGGGTCAACGACCCGAACGGGATGACGCGCCGCGCCGGCCGCTGGCACGTCTTCCACCAGCACAACCCGGCCGGTCCGTTCTTCGACCGGATCGCGTGGGGCCACGCGAGCAGCGCCGACCTGGTCACCTGGCGCGAACATCCCACCGCCTTCGCTCCCACCCCTGGCGGACCCGACGAGTTCGGCTGCTGGTCTGGGGTGTTCGTCGACGGTCTCGACCGGCCCGCCATGGTCTACACCGGCGTCACCGACGGCCCGCTCGACAGCACGATCTGCCTGCGCTGGGGGAGCGACGACCTCGACGCGTGGAGCGCGCCGGTCGTGGTCACGGGCACGCCGCACGTCGACGGCATCCGCGAGATGCGCGACCCGTTCGTCTTTCGCCGGGGTGGGCGGCGATGGGCGCTCGTCGGGGCCGGGTTCACCGACGGCACCCCCGGCGTGCTCCTCTTCGGCTGCGACGACATCCTGCGCTGGGAGTACCAGGGGGTCTGGCTGTCGCTGCGCGACCTGGCGCTGGACGCTGCGTCCGATGCCGACATCTGGGAGTGTCCGCAGCTGGTCACGACCGGCGAGGAGGCTGCGGTGCTGCTGTCGCTCAACCACTCCGGCGTCACAGGTCGGGTCGTCGTGGCGGTGGGCCGGCTCGAGGACGGTGCCGGGGGAGTGCCGTCGTTCGAGGCGGACACCGCCGGACCGTATGACACGGGGACCCACCTGTTCGCGCCCCAGGTGCTCCTCGACGACGGGACGGGCGAGGGCCCGCTGCTGGTCGGCTGGGTCCGCGACGACGACCCGGGCCGTGAACACGGTCTCCCCGACGCGACGGTGGTCGGCTGCCTGAGCCTGCCCCGCCGGGTGTCGGTCGAGAACGGCCGACTGCTCACCCGCCCGGACCCGGCGCTGCGGCAGCTGCTCGGGCCGCCCCTCCCGCTCGGCCCGGGCGAGCACCTGCTGGAGGCGACCTGCCGCGTCGAGGTCGAGCACCCGTCGACTCACACGCACGGCGCATCCACACATGGGGCCCGCGGTCTGCTCCTCGACCCGGTGGGTCTCGACCTCGGTGGCGCCCCGCCGGGCACCCAAGTCTGGGTCGACGGGCCGGTGGTGGAGGTGTACCCCGGCGACGGATCGGCACCGGCGACCTTCCGTGCACCCACGGCTGGGTCTGCGGGTCTGCGCGGGCGCGCAGGACCCACGACCGACCCGTGGACGCTGCACGTTCCCGCCTCCGTCGCGGTGACGGTTGCACCCGTCATCCCGCACGACCCGGGGTGTGAGCCACCCGCCCCGCGGTGATCTTCGGGCACCGTGCGGCCGGGCGCCCAGCATGACCGTGGAGGTCGGATGCGCCGGTAGGCTGTCGGCCTCGTGGCGCTCACCATCGGAATCGTCGGGCTACCCAACGTCGGCAAGTCGACGATGTTCAACGCCCTGACCACGAACGCGGTCCTCGCGGCCAACTACCCGTTCGCGACGATCGACCCCAACATCGGCGTCGTGCCGCTGCCGGACGCCAGACTGGCCCGGCTCGCCGAGATCCACTCCTCCGAGAAGGTCGTCCCGGCGACCGTCTCTTTCGTCGACATCGCCGGCATCGTCCGGGGTGCGAGCGAGGGGGAGGGGCTGGGCAACAAGTTCCTCGCGAACATCCGCGAGGCGGACGCGATCTGCCAGGTCGTGCGCGCCTTCGAGGACGGGGATGTCGTGCACGTCGACGGCGAGGTGTCGCCGGAGTCCGATATGGAGACGATCCACACCGAGCT
>JBOFLR010000030.1:0-6722 GCA_051657965.1 Dermatophilaceae bacterium | reverse complement strand
GCGCGCGCCCTCGCCGTGCGATTCGTGTCCGACGACCCGCCGGCCGAGCTGGTCGACGAGCTGGCGGCCGTGTACACCGAGCAGGGGACGGCCATCCGCCCGGTGCTGGAGCGGCTGTTCGCCAGCACCACGTTCTGGGAGTCGATCGGGGCCAAGACCCGCCGCCCGCTGGAGTCCGTGGCGCACGCGTTCCGCGCCATCGGCCTCACGACCGACAAGGCCGGGATCGACAGCCTCTACTGGGCGGACGCCGGCCTGACCAACCTCGGTCAGGCGCCGCTGATGTGGCCGTCGCCGAACGGGTACCCCGACGTCGCCGCCGCCTGGTCCAGCGCCGGGGCGATGCTCGGCCGGTGGAACATGAACCTCGCGCTGGTCAGCGGCTGGTGGGACGGGCTGAGCGACCCCGATCCCACGACGCTGGTCGGCCCGAACCCGCCGGCGACCGCAGGTGCCTACGTCGACCAGATGGCGACCCGGCTGACCGGGGTCGGCGTCGACGAGGCCACCCGGACGGCGCTGCTCACCTTCCTCGGTCTGGCGGCCGACGCGGCCGTCGAACCCGACCTCCAGGGCAAGGCGGCACAGCTCGCCGCACTCGTCCTCGACTCGCCCCGCGCCCAGCTCCGATGAACAGGAGACCAGAACCCATGACTGACGTCGAGACCCGGCGACGCGGCCCTGCCGGGCGCGGCGGTCGCCACGCGGTCGAACCGCGCGCGACGGTGGGCCCGACGGCTCACACCATCGCCGGCCTGCATCCGGACTGCCCGGATCTGCGCCGGCTCGGACCCACCCCGGCGGATGCCGCGCTGCGCCTGCGGGCGGCCGGCGTGGCGCAGGACCGGCGGGACCGGGACGCCACCTGGTCCAGGGGCTTCACCCGTCGCCGCCTGCTCGGGGGCGGCCTCGGCGTGGGGGTCGCCGCGCTGGCCGGTCAGGCGGTGACCACCCGGGTGTCCTTCGCCGCCGAGTCGGCGGACTCGACCGGCACGCTGCTCGTCATCTTCCTGCGCGGCGGCATGGACGGCCTCTCCGTGGTCGTCCCCGCGGACGACCCGAACCTGCTGGCCGAGCGCCCCGACCTCGTGGTCCCGAGCGGGTCGCTGATCGCGATGGACCGCGGTTTCGGCCTGCATCCGGCCCTGGCCCCGCTGACGTCGCACGTCGACGCCGGACGCTTCGCGGCCGTCCCGGCGATCTCCACACCAGACCTGTCCCGCAGTCACTTCCAGGCCCAGGACTGCCTGGAGCGGGGCGGTGCCGCCAGCTCGTCGGCGACGTCGGGGTGGCTCGACCGGGTGCTGGAGGTGGCCGGGCCAGGGACGACGTTCCGCGCGGTCAGCGTCGGCTCGACCCTGCCCAGGTCGCTCGCCGGCGGCCAGGGCGCGGTGTCGATGCCCTCGGTCGAGAACTTCCGGCTCGCCGTCGGGGACGACGCGCGTCCCGCCACGGTGGAGGCGCTCCGCACCCTGTACACCGGGTTGGACCACACGCTGTCGACCCAGGCCCTGCTCGCGCTCGACGGCATCGACGTCGCCGCCGGCGTGGGCGCGAGCGCGTCGGGCGTCACCTATCCGGACAACCAGTTCGCGAGGGCACTGAGCGAGGTGGCCCAGCTGATCCACGGCGACGTGGGGCTGCGGGTCGCGTGCGTGGACGTCGGTGGCTGGGACATGCACACCGGTCTGGGCACCGTCGACTCCGGTGACATGCAGCGACTGCTCGGTGAGGTCGCGGCAGCGCTCGCGGCGTTCACCGACGACCTCGGCGCCAAGCTCGACACGACCACCATCGTCACCATGAGCGAGTTCGGGCGACGGATCGAGCAGAACGCCAACGCCGGCACCGACCACGGGCACGGTGGTGTGGCGCTGGTCCTCGGCGGCGGGGTCCGCGGCGGCATCCACGGCACCTGGAACGGCCTGGCCGAGGACGTCCGCGACCAGGGCGACGTGCCCGGCAGCAACGACTACCGCGACCTGCTGGCCGAGGTGGCCGGGGCTCGGCTGGGCCTGTCGATGGACACCCTCTCGCCGGTGTTCCCGGAGCACACCCCCACGGCGGTCGGTGTCATGGGTTGAGCCGCTCGGTCACGGACTGCGGTCGCTGCGGCGGTCGAGCGCCAGCGCCACCAGGGCGGCGAGCAGGGCGAAGATCCCCGCACCGAGGAAGCCGAGGTACCCGACGGCCGACGTGCCGCTGTAGTCGCCCCGCACAGGAGACACCGTGTCGGGGGCGAACCAGTCGAACAGCGCCGCTCCCGAACCCAGAGCGAACCCCAGGACGGCGCCGGTGAGGATGATCGGCACGAACCGCGGCCGACGAGGTGCTGTCACGGTCCTTACGGTACGGGAGGCGGATGACGACCCGGCCGTCGGACCGCGCACACTGGAACCATGCCGCAGCGCACCGCATCCGCCGGCCTCCGCCGCCCCGAACCCTGCGCATGACCGCTGTCACGCCCGCACCGCCCATGGCGCCCACGACGGTACGGCCGGGCCGCCGCTGGTACGCACTCGGTGGTGTGCTGGCCGCCGCCGGGGCCGCCGGCGTCGGACATCTCGTGGCCGCGTTCGTCTCACCCGAAGCGTCGCCGGTACCGGCCGTGGGGGCTGCCGTGGTCGATCTCGCGCCGGCCGCGCTCAAGGAGTGGGCCATCTCGACCTTCGGCACCGCCGACAAGCCGATCCTCGTCGGGTCGGTGCTATCGGTGGCGCTCGCCGGTGCCGGGGCGGCGGGTCTGGTCGCCCGGCTCCACCGCACCCTCGGCTTGACCCTGCTGGCCGTCCTGGCGCTCACCACCTCGCTCGCCGCCGCGCTGCGTCCGGCGAGCACGTCGATCGACATCGTCCCCGGAGCACTCACGGCGATCGCCGGAGTAGGGCTCGCGTCGTGGTTCCTCGTGCTGCTCGACCGGTGGGGCGAGGCGGCATCCGACCCGGCCGCCAGCGCCGGTCCCGACCGAGGCGCAGGTCCCGACCGAGGCGCCGCAGGTCTCGGGCACGCACACCGTCGTCAGGTGCTCGCCGCGGCCGCCGGGCTCGGCGCGGTGGCTGCCACGGGCGGTGCTCTGGGACAGCTGCTCTCGCGGTGGAGCACGCCGACCGACGTCGTGCTGCCGCCGCCCGTCGAGGCGCTCGGGCCGCTGCCGCCCGGCGTGGAGTCCTCGGTGCGCGGGGTCTCGCCGTTCCGCACGCCGGTCGGCGAGTTCTACCGCATCGACACCGCGCTCGTCATCCCACGGGTGTCGACCGAGGACTGGTCGCTGACCGTCGACGGCGATGTCGACGCGCCGTACTCCCTCAGCTTCGAGCAGCTGCTGGCCCTGCCGATGGTCGAGGCCGACATCACCCTGGCCTGCGTGAGCAACGAGGTCGGTGGGCCCTATGTGGGCGCGGCCCGCTGGCTGGGCGTGCGCACTCGGGACCTCCTCGAACGGGCGGGGGTGCGGTCCACCGCCGACCAGGTGCTGAGCCGGTCGACCGACGGGATGACGATCTCCACGCCGATCCAGGCCCTCACCGACGGCCGCGACGCGCTCGTGGCGGTAGCGATGAACGGCGAGCCGCTACCCGCTCGTCACGGCTTCCCGGCCCGCCTGGTCACACCGGGGCTGTACGGGTTCACCGGGGCGACGAAGTGGCTGACCCGGATGACGGTGACCACCTACGCCGCCGACCGTGCCTACTGGACCGAGCGCGACTGGGCCACCGATGCGCCGATCCTCACCCAGTCCCGCATCGACACGCCTCAGGGCAGAGGCCGGCTCGAGGCCGGACGGGTCGTCATCGGCGGTGTCGCCTGGGCGCAGCAGCGCGGGGTCGAGCGGGTCGAGGTGCGGGTCGACGGCGGGCGCTGGCAAGAGGCCAGGCTCGGCCCCGACGCCGGCATCGACTACTGGCGACAGTGGTACCTGCCCTGGGATGCCGTGCCCGGCCGGCACGAGCTGACCGTGCGGGCCACCGACACCACCGGTCAGACCCAGCCCGAACGGCGCACCGACCCCTTCCCGTCGGGCGCCTCCGGCTGGCACCGCGTGGTCGTCACGGTGGAGTGAGCCCGGCGCTCCTGACGACGGTGCCGGCGACCTGCTCGAGCACCTCGACCCGGCCGGCGTACGGCGACTCCGGGCGAGGCCAGTGGGTGACGACGTCGGTGAAGCCGAGCTCGGCGGCGCGCCCGGTCATGTCGGCGTACAGCCCGACGGACTCCATCGAGTACCGCGGCGAGGAGTCGAGGAGGAGGTAGCGGCGCAGCGGCCCGCGACCGGCGGCGTGCGCGGCATCCGCGAACCGGGTGGCCAGCTCGGCGACGTGGGCGAACCACTCGTCGAGGGTGTCTCCCCTGCCGCCGTAGGTGGCCCACGCGTCGCCCACCTCGGCCGCGAGGCGCAGCGAGCGAGGACCGTTGGCCGCGACGACGAGCGGCACCCGCCCGCGCACCGGCTCGGGCAGGGTGCGAGCGTCGCGGGTGGCGTAGAACGTGCCGTCGTGGTCGACGTGGTCCTCGGCGAGCAGCCGGCCGAGCAGGCGGGTGAACTCGTGGAAGCGGTCGACCCGCTCCTTGATCGGCCGGCTCTCGCCGAGGATGCGGGAGTCGAGGTCACCGCCGGTGCCGACGCCGAGCAGGAACCGGCGGCCGGTGATGTCGTCGAGGGTGATGGCGTCGCGGGCGAGCACGTAGGGGTGGCGGTAGTTGGGCGAGGTGACCAGCACGCCCAACCCGATGCGGGTGGTGACCGCGGATGCCGCGGCGAGCACCGGAGCGTAGGCGTGCACCGGGGCCTCGGGCAGCCCACCCCAGACGAGGTGGTCGTACGTCCAGGCGTGCGCGAAGCCCATCTCGTCCGCGGCCGCCCACCGTGGCGCGTTCTCCCGCCATCCGTGTTCGGGGAGGATGACGATGCCGTGCCGGAGCGCCGTGACCGGGGTGGGGGTGGGCGTCATCCGGCGGTGTCCTCGGGGTCGGTGAGCGGGAGCAGGGCGGCGAGATCGGCGCGGACGCCGCTGGTGCGCAGGGCGCCACCGGCGAGCGCGTCGGCCCACGTGGTGGCACCGGTGGCGAGAGCGAGCCAGGTCCGCGCGTCGGTCTCGACGACGTTCGGCGGTGTGCCCCGCGTGTGCGTAGGCCCGGGGACGCACTGCACCGCGCCGAACGGAGGAACCCGGACCTCGACGCTGCGGCCGGGCGCTCTGGCACCGAGCTCCTCAAGGGTGTGCCGCACGGCGGTGGCCGTGGTGGCGCGGTCGGCGGATGCCGGATCTGCTCGCCACGCGCGGAGGGCGGCTCGACCGGCCTCAGGCTCGGTGCGACGACGCGGTGGCATGGCCGCGAGCGTAGTGACCCGCACCGACGACGGCTCCGATGGCCGCGATCGACGGCGACGATCCGGGGTAAGGGTGCGTGCGTGATGGACGTCCTGATGACGAGCAGCCCGATCCACGGCCACGTCAGACCGCTGCTGTCGGTGGCCGAGGGCCTGGTCGGCCGGGGGCACCGTGTGCGGTTCCTCACCGGATCGCGGTTCGCCGAGGAGGTGGCCGCCACCGGCGCCACTCACCTGCCCCTCTCCGGTGCCGCCGACTTCGACGACCGCGGGCTCGCCGCGGACGGCGGACACCGCCGGCCGCGACGCGGGAGCATCGGTGATGTGCGCGCCGACCTGAGACGCGTCTTCCTCGTTCCGGCCCGCGACCAACACGACGCGCTCGCCGCTGCTGTCCGGTCGCCGACCGACGTCGTCCTCACCGACCCGACCTTCACCGCCTCGATCCTGCTCGCCGCCGAGCAGCCCGCGGATCGCCCGCCGATCGTCGGCATCGGCATGTCCCCGCCGCTCGTCGTCTCCGCCGACACCGCCCCGTACGGCACCGGGTTGCCACCACTGCGAGCGGTCGCACTGAACCGGCTCCGCAACCGGGCGCTGCAGGCACTCGTCGACGGCGTCCTGTTCCGCCCGGTCCAGCGCGAGTGGGATGCGCTGTTCCGCGACCTTCGTCGGCACCCGGCGCAGGTGTCCGTCTTCGACAGCTCGTCCTACCTCGACGCGGTGGTGCAGCTGTCCGTGCCCTCCTTCGAGTACCCGCGACACGACCTGCGGGTGCCGCTGCGTTTCGCCGGGCCGTTGCTGCGTTCCTCCTCTCGGATGCAGCCGGAGCCCCCCTGGTGGCCCGAGCTGCTCGAGCGGCGCGTCGTGCTGGTCACCCAGGGAACGATCCGCAACGTCGACTTCGACGAGCTCGTCCTGCCGACCGCGCGCGCACTCGCCGACGAGGACCTGCTCGTCGTGGTGACCACCGGCGGCCCACCCGTCGAACAGCTGGGACCGCTGCCGCCGAACGTGCGTGCGGCGGCCTTCCTCGACCACGAGCGGCTGCTCGAACACGCCGCGGTGTTCGTGACCAACGGCGGCTACGGCGGGGTGCAACAAGCGCTGGCCCATGGCGTGCCGGTGGTCGTGGCGGGCGCCACCGAGGACAAGCCCGAGGTCGCTGCCCGGGTGGCGTGGTCGGGTGTGGGCATCGACCTGCGCTCCGGCCGACCCGACGCCGAGGTGCTGGCCGGCGCCGTTCGACAGGTGCTGACCTCACCCGGGTACCGGGACGCGGCACGCCGGGTCGCGGCCGAGATGGCTGCCGCTCCAGGGCTCGACCTCGTCGAGCGAGTGGTCGAGGAGCTGTCGAGGCAGCGAGCCGACGTCAGGGGTGGGATGTCAGCCG
>JBOFLR010000029.1:0-4293 GCA_051657965.1 Dermatophilaceae bacterium | reverse complement strand
CGGTGATGGTCGTCATGGATGCCGATCGGTTCGGGGTCTCGCAGCTGCACCAGCTGCGCGGCCGCGTCGGTCGGGGCGGGCATCCGGGCCTGTGCCTACTGGTCACCGGCAGCGACGCCGAGGCCGCACGTGACCGGCTCGACGCGGTGGCGGCGACCACCGACGGCTTCGAGCTGGCCCGGCTCGACCTCGCTCAGCGGCGGGAGGGCGACATCCTCGGCGCGGCCCAGCACGGCGTCCGCAGCCAGCTCGAGTTCTTGCACGTGCTCGACGACGAGAAGGTGATCGCCGAGGCCCGTGAGGACGCCTTCGCCCTCGTCGACGCCGACCCTGACCTCACCGCCCACCCGGTACTCGCCGGCGCGGTCCAGGCGCGGGTCGACGCCGAGCAGGCCGCTTTCCTCGAACGCGGTTGAGGGAGAACGGATGACGCGCATCATCGCCGGAACGGTCGGGGGGCGCGTCCTGCGCACCCCTCGGGGTTCTGGCACGCGGCCCACGAGCGACCGCGTGCGAGAGGCCGTGTTCTCGGCACTCGAGGCCAGGGGTGCGGTGCGGGGGGCGCGGGTGCTCGACCTGTACGCCGGGTCGGGCGCACTCGGGCTCGAGGCGGCCAGCCGGGGGGCGGCGTCGGTCGTGCTGGTCGAGAGCGACCGTCGGGCGGCCGCCGCAGCCGCCGCCAATATCCGGGCGTTGCGGCTGCCGAGAGTGCTCGTGCGCACGGGCGCCGTGTCGTCGGTGCTCTCCCGCGAGCCCGCACCGGATGACGCTGCCGACCTCGTGGTCGCCGACCCGCCGTACGACCTCGGCGAGCTCGCGCTGGAGGCGGTGCTCGAACGGCTCGTCGCCGGCTGGCTCGCGCCCGGTGGGGTGGTCGTGGTGGAGCGGTCCAGCCGCAGTCCGGAGCCGATGTGGCCCGCCGGCCTGGTCCGATCCGGCGGCCCGCGCCGATACGGCGAGACCACGGTCTGGTTCGCCGACCACGATGCGTGACGGACTCCTCCTCAGCACCGGAGACGAGGGGCCCGATCCGGCCGACCGGCCGACCGGCCACACACTCGACGACGCGTGACGGTCCGGGCCCGGTCGTTGCTAGGTTGACCTCGATGGCCGACCTCACTCGCCGGGCGGTGTGCCCCGGCTCCTACGACCCGGTGACCAACGGGCATCTCGATGTGCTCGTCCGCGCTGCCGGACTGTACGACGAGGTCGTGGCCGCCGTCCTGCACAACCCTGGCAAGGCGGGCCTGTTCCCCGTGGGGGAACGGGTCGGCTTCGTCGATCGCGCCGTCGCTGCCGCGGGCCTGGCCGGTCGGGTGCGCGTCCAGGCGTTCGGCGGCCGGCTGCTCGTCGACGTGTGCCGCGAGGTCTCGGCACAGGTGATCGTCAAGGGGCTCCGCGGCGGCACCGACTTCGCCTACGAGCTCCCGATGGCGCTGATGAACCGCCACCTCACCGGTGTCGAGACGGTCTTCCTCCCGGGGAGCCCCGCCTACGAGCACGTGTCCAGCTCGCTGGTCAAGGAGGTCGCCCGCTACGGCGGCGACGTCACCGGACTCGTCCCGGACGAGGTGCGCGACGCCCTTCGCGCGCACCACGGCCCCAGCTCGTGACCGTCGCGCCGTCCAGCGTCCCGGGTCGTGCGTGGCGGCACGGGCGGAGCCGGGCCCGCGCTGCTGGTTTGGGTGGGCGACCGGCGCCCGGTAGCCTTGCCCTTCGGTCCGCGTCCGTACGGCGCGCCGCACCACCTCGACTCACCAAGGCCATGACTCGACTCGACCCCCGGTCCCCGCTCGTCCTCGACACCAGGCTCGTCGGACGCCGGCCCGGGACGATGCACGAGCTCACCCGCGACGCCGAGGCGCCGAGCGATCTCGGCACCGACGTCATCCGCGTCGAGGACGGGTCCGCCCTGCAGCTCGACATCCGGATGGAGTCGGTGCTCGAGGGCATCCTCGTCACCGGTTCGGCGCGAGGTACGGCGACCGGCGCCTGCGTGCGGTGCCTGGCCCCGGTGACCGTCGACGTCGACGGCGGGTTCCAGGAGCTGTTCGCCTACGCCGACCGCCACGTCCACCACCGTGAGGTGGGGGACGAGGCCGCAGCCGAGGAGCACCGGGTCGAGGACGGTCTGATCGACCTGGAACCGGTGCTCCGTGACACGGTGGTGCCAGCACTGCCGTTCCAGCCGGTGTGCCGGCCGGACTGCCCCGGGCTGTGCTCCGAGTGCGGGGTGCCGCTCGCGGAGGACCCGGCGCATCAGCACGACGTGATCGACCCCAGGTGGGCGGCGCTCTCGGCCCTGGCCGAGTCGTCATCCGCCGCCACCGAGACAGAGAAGAGGACCTGACGTGGCCGTTCCCAAGCGCAAGATGTCGCGCAGCAACACCCGCTCGCGCCGCGCCAACTGGAAGGCGACGGTGGTGGCCACCACGTCCTGCCCCCAGTGCAAGGCACCGACCCAGCCGCATCAGGCATGTCCGTCGTGCGGCACCTACAAGGGCCGGCACTACGGCACCGCCGAGCGCACCGACCACCAGGGCTGAGCCGGGTCGTCGTGGCGAAGGGGCAGGCTGCTCTCGGGGAGCTCTCGCCACCGCGCCGGGTCGACGAGCTGGGCTCTCATCTCGAGGAAGTCATCGGCACCGTCGTCGACCCGACGCTGCTGCGGCGTGCGCTGACCCACCGGTCCTATGCCTACGAGGCCGGCGGCATCCCGCACAACGAGCGGCTGGAGTTCCTCGGCGACTCGGTGCTCGGGCTCGTGGTCACGACGACGCTGTACGAGACCCATCCCGAGACCAGCGAGGGCCAGCTGGCCAAGCTGCGGGCCGCCGTGGTCAACATGCGCGCCCTGGCCGACGTGGGCCGCACGCTCGGGCTCGGCGACTACCTCTTCCTCGGCCGCGGCGAGGAGACCACCGGAGGCCGTGACAAGGACTCCATCCTCGCCGACACCGTCGAGGCGGTGATCGGGGCGGTCTACTCGGCGGTCGGCATCGACGCCTCCACCGTGCTGGTGCACCATCTCGTCGACCCGCTGCTCGCTCAGTCGGCCACCCTCGGCGCCGGCCTCGACTGGAAGACCAGCCTCCAGGAGATCTCGGCGCGCCTCGGGCTCGGCGGCCCCGAGTACTCCGTAGCCGAGGACGGGCCCGAGCACGCCAAGTGGTTCGAGGCCCATGTCGTCGTCGGTGGCGAGGTGCTCGGCCGCGGGTCGGGTCGCACGAAGAAGGTGGCCGAGCAGGAGGCCGCCGCGCTCGCCTGGACCGCGCTGCACGACGCCCACGACGGCGACGCGCGCGCCGACGGCGACCGCGGGCCGGTGGAGCTGGACGGCCACTCGACCGCATCCCCGGCGCTCGACCTGGAGGCCGGCACCCACCGTGCCTGAGCTGCCCGAGGTCGAGGTCGTGCGCCGCGGTCTCGAGACCCATGTCAGCGGCCGGGTGATCGCGGATGTCGAGTTGCGCGGGCCGCGCGTGGCCCGCCGTCACCTGCCCGGGCCCGACGACCTGACATCCCGGATGACGGGACGTCCGGTCCGGGCGGCCCGCCGTCGGGGCAAGTACCTCTGGCTCGACCTCGACGACTCCCTCGGCCTGCTGCTGCACCTGGGGATGAGCGGGCAACTGCTCGTCGCCGACCCCGGCTCGCCGGAGCCCCGGCACCTGCACGCCCGGTTCCGGTTCGCCGACGACGGGCCCGAGCTGCGGTTCGTCGACCAGCGCACCTTCGGAGGACTCGCGCTCACCGACCTCGCGCCGGACGGCATCCCCGAGACCATCGCCCACATCGCACCCGACCTGCTGGAGCCGGCGTTCGACCGGGCCGCCGTGGTGCAGCGGATGAAGGCGAAGGACAGCGCCGTCAAACGGGTGCTCCTCGACCAGACCGTCGCCTCCGGGATCGGCAACATCTACGCCGATGAGGCGCTGTGGCGGGCGCAGGTCCACGGCGAGCGCCCGGCGAGCGTGCTCAGCCGGCCCCGCCTGGGCGTCATCCTCGACCACGCCGGTGACGTCATGCGCGACGCCCTTGCCCACGGCGGCACCAGCTTCGACGCGCTCTACGTCAACGTCAACGGGGCGTCGGGCTACTTCGACCGCTCACTCGCCGCCTACGGCCAGGCCGGTCGCCCGTGCCGGCGCTGCGGGGCGCCCATCCGCCGCGAGGCGTTCATGAACCGCTCGTCGTACTCCTGCCCGCGCTGCCAGCCCCGCCCACGAGTCCGCCGCGGCTGACCGGGCCGGCGAAGCGGGGCCCGCCGGCCGCGTGGACCCCACCGGACAC